>DATKFA010000227.1:0-4786 GCA_035511715.1 Candidatus Acidiferrum sp.
TGGTAGACGGACGCCAGCACGCGGAGGCGCTCCGTGCCGCTCGCCTCCGCGGCGAGCTGCAGCGCGGCCGGGTGGACGAGGTTCTGTTTCATGAGCGCGACGAACCCGAGAAGGTCGCGCGCAAACGCATCCGAGCGCCGAACGCCTTCCAGGGGTCCGAGCACGGCACTGTCGATGCCGGCGATCACCTCCCGCATGACGATGCCTTCCTGGAAGCCATTCAGTAGGAGGCGCTCGCGGTCCGGGCGGTAGTCCCGCAGGAGCCGCGCGCAGAAGCTGTGGAACGTCGAGATCCACGCCTCGCCGTAGTCGTCCTTCAGGCGCTCATCGATACGGCGCGAGATCTCGCCGGCCGCGCCCGTCGAGAAAGTGAGGACAAGGATCTGGTCGCGGGCGGCCAGGCGCGTGCCCACGGCCTGCTCGTAGAGATCGACAAGTGCATGCGTCTTGCCCGTGCCCGGCCCTGCCAGCACACGAAGCGGTCCCCGAATTTCTTGAATGTCGAGCGGCACGAGGTCTCCCAGTGGCGGCGGGCGACCTGATTATGCGGGCGCTCGTATCCTCGACGTAAGCCCGGCTGTTAAGGAAGGCCACCACGCCGCCAGCAACAGGACGGCCAGCAGCATGATCTCGAACAGCGGCCATCGCTTCAGGCGCGGCCCCCAGCCCAGGTCGAAGATGAACGGGCTGGCCGCGACCCAGGTCGCGATCAGCGGTGCGCGCCACGCGAGAGAGGGCTTCTGCTCCCAGGCCATGAAGCCCGCCGCGGCCAGCATGGCGAGGTCGGACGCGTGGAGGTACGGCGAGATCAGGAGCGACCCGACGACCGCGAGCGGGATGACGAGGCCCGGCGACGATCTCATCCGATGCGCCGCCGCGAGCACGCCGCCGATGATCAGGATCCGGAGCACGGCCGCGAATGCGCCGGTCGCCGCCAGCGCGCCGTGCAAGGTGATGTCGTCGGCGCCGCTCGGCAGCGGTCCACGCAGCTGGGTCACGTACTGGGAAAGGCCGCCGACGCCGACCGTGAGCACCTCGACGATCGACAGCAGCACGGCTGCTCCCGCCCATGCGGCGAACGCGCGGAAACGCGTGGCGAACAAGAGCGCGAACGGCACGAGTATCGCGTTGTTTGGTTTGAACAGGATCGTCGCGAGCGCGAGGCCCGCGAGCACGTCACGGCGCTCACGGACTAGTCGCCATGCGATGAGACAGCCGGCGGCCTCGAGCGGAACGACCTGACCGACGTTGACGGCGTGCATCACCCACCAGGGCGCCAGGGCGCCGAGCACGGCGATCCACTTGCTCAGACCCGTGCTCAGGCCCGACCATGCAAGCGCTGCCGCGAAGACGCCGAGCAGCAGAACCGCCCACACCACGTAGGCGACGTCGTACGGAAGAAAGCCAAGCGGCGCGGTCACGTACGCGACCGCGGGTGGACTCAGGAACGGCTGCACGATGTGCGACGGCGAGAGCTCGACCTGCTCGACGTCAAGCATCACCTGGTTGTAGATGTTCGGCCATCCCTGCTCGACCCCGACCTGGCCGGCGGCGACGTAGGTGTGGAAGTCGACTCCGATCGGATCGTTGCGGTGCAGCACGTCGAGGCACACCGCGACCGCGACGATCCCCAGTGCGAGCATCAGCCACAGCTGCTTGCTCGCATGGATCTTTACATCGTTGAACACAGCTCCCCTCGTTTTCGAGTCTGAGTCGCGCCAGAGCTAGGGTTTCCTGTATTCAGAAACGCATGGCCGCCCGACCTCTGACAATTTCGTGGCGGTCGTGGGCGTGGCCCATGCTGGCGGGGCTCGCAATCATCGTGGCGCATTTGCCGTCCTTCGTGCACCGGCTGCTCGATGGCGATGAAGCGATCTACGGTTCGATCGCCGTCCTCATGAACATGGGCGGCCCGCTCTATGGCGCGGGCGGCGTCGACAACAAACCGCCTGGCGTGTTCTGGATCTACGCCCTCACCTTTCGCGTGTTCGGCGAGTACCAGATGACGGCGATTCACGCGGTGGCGTTCATCGCCCTGGCGGCCACGTGTCTTGTTCTCTTCGCGATCGCGCGCTCGATCGGCGGCAATCGCGCGGGGATCCTCGCAGCACTCTTCTATGGAGTGCTTACCGCGGCCGGCAATCCAAGGTTGCTGGCGGCGAACACCGAGATCTTCATGATGCTTCCGCTCAGTGCGTCGGTCCTGCTGATGCTCAGGCGGAGCTGGTTCTGGAGCGGACTCCTCCTGGTCGCCGCAGGCGCGTTTCGACAGTCCGCGGCCGCGAATGTCTTGCTGGTCGCGCTCGCGGTCTTCTGGCTCGAGACCCCGTCCGCCCGATTGCGCGCCGCGATGTCTGTTTCCGGCGGTCTGCTTGCCGGCGTCTTGATCGGCCTGGCGCTGATCGCGAGCACCGGTTCGCTTGCCGGCTTCTGGCGCTGGACGATGCAGACGCTCGTCGGTTACGCGTCCGCGAGCTGGACGCCAGCTTACGTCTGGAGTCGTGCGCGCGACAGCCTGGTGCCGTTTGTCGTCGACATGGCCGTGACCTGGATCGCGGCCCTCGCGCTCGCCGCCCGGTGGCGCGCGCTCTCGGTCGAGACGCGGCTGGTGGTCGTGTGGCTCGCGCTCGGCATGGCGGGCTCGCTCGCGGGCGGCCACCTGTCGTGGCACTACTTCATCCAGGCGATGGGGCCACTGGCGGTGCTGGCGGCGCTTGCGTTCGATCGCTTCTCGCTGCCGCGCCCAGTGGCTGCGGCGGCCATCGCGGGCATTGCGATCCCGGCGGCGGCATGGTGGGCGTTCGACATCACCGCGGATCCGCTGACGTACGACTTCAGCCCACCCGCGCCGCAACACGAGGCCGTGGCTTCATACATCTCGACCCACACGTCACCGTCCGATCGTGTCTTCGTATGGGGCGACTGGGCCGCGCTCTATGTCGAGTCCGACCGCGGCATGGCCAGCAGGTTCCCGGGGTTCTTGCGCGGCTTCGACCGCGGCTCGGAGGAACCGCCGAACAACTGGGACACCGCTCCCGACGTGTGGCCGCTGCTGCAGTCAGACCTCGACTCGCATCCGCCCGCACTGATCATTGACACGTCCGCCGCGGGATGGAGCGACTTTGCGAAGTACCCGATGGCGAACTACCCGGCGCTGGCCGGCTATGTGGCTGCGAACTACCACCAGGTCGCAACCGTCGACGGGGTCGTGATCTATTCGCGCAACTAGAGCTGGGGTGTCTTGACTCTGACCGGCGGCGTAGGCAGCACCGGAAGTTCAACCGGCAGCTGCACCGCCGGGGGCTGGACCGTGCCCGGCACCACGGATGTCGAGGTCGGGGCGGGTGGAATCACACGCGCGGGGGCGGTCGCAGCGTGGGGTTGCGCACTGCGAGCCGGCGGCAGATGCACCGCCGCCGGCGCCGCGGCGGGCTGGGCGGCGACGATCACCGTCACGCTCGCGACGGCGGCGGCCTGCGCGATGTGATGCGCGCCGTCGGTCAGCCAGCGCCCGGACAGCCACACGCTCAGGGCAAAGGCAACACGGCGGCCAAGCGCCCGGCCGTGCTGGACCTGGTCGCTGATCGCGGACAAGGCCCGACGCAGCCGGCGCTGCACCGTCGCCTCGGTCAGGCCCACCTCCTGGGCGATCTCGCGATTCGAGTAGCCGCCGAAATACGCGAGCTTGACCACCTGCTTGTCCTGCGCGGGCAGCGAGCGCATGGCATCGTCGACCGCGTGCCGGATCATCACCCCGGAAAAGTCCTTCCACGCGTGGGGCCGCTCGCCGCCGTTGGTCATGCCCTCGATGAGCATCCGCTTCAGGCCGCGGTGCTCGCCGCGAAGGCGGCGGCGGTCAGCAGGGGATCGCCGCACCCCGCTCGTCAGCCAGGCGCGCCAGGAGTCGTTGATGGAACCCGCTTCCGGCATATCAGTACTCCGTTGTACTGGAAACTCCGCGGGGGTGGAAAGCACCCGGTCGCGGTTCAGGCCTGTGAAGGTCGCCTGGGACGCTTGATCTCGAGGATTCGGGGCTCGCCCGCTGCGATCGACATCAGACGGTCGAACACCTCCACGGCGGCGCCATTCTCGACCGGCCCTGCAAGCCGGACGTAGGCCGAGGCGCCGTCCGCAAACAGAAAGGTCGGCGTCCCAAAGATGCCGTGCTCGGCGACGGCCTGACCGTGGTCCCGCGCCACCGCGTCGAGGATGTCCGAAGCACGCAGGTCGGTGGCGAAGCGTTCGAGGTCCAGCCCGGCGTCGGACGCGACGCGCTCGATCACGGTCTCGTCGTCGAGGTCCAGCCGATCGCGGTGCCGGGCCTGGAGAAGCGCCATGTGCAGGCCGTCGAATCGTCCCTGCCGGCGGGCTGCCTCGGCAGCCTGGAAGGCCAGGCGTCCGCGCACGGTTTCCGACGCCGACGCATTCCACAGCGTCCAGCCGTCATCCTTGGAGTTCACCTGAGTGAGTGAGAAGTACCGCCAGCGGACGTCAATTGGCCTTGCGCCCGAGCTGCGCACCTCGTCGAGCATCCCGGCCACGCGATAGACGAACGGGCACAGGTAGTCGAAGAAAACATCGAAGCTGATGGGCGTGTCCACTGGCAAAGTTCCAACGCAGCTCCGCATCACCCGTATTCCAGACAGCTGGGCGTGGATGTGGTCCGACGTGCTGGTCCGCCTGGCGCCGTTCACGATCGCGTACGCGGCCGCGGTGGCGCTTTTCCGGCACGCGGCGTGGCTCGGGCTGAGCCTCGGGGACCTGCCGGCGCAGATCGTATTTGCCG
>DATKFA010000228.1:0-7585 GCA_035511715.1 Candidatus Acidiferrum sp.
CGCCGGCCGCGGCCAGGTGCGGCGCGGTCACCTGGCAGGTGTACCACGCGCCGCTCAGGTTGGTGGCCAGCGTCGCCTCCCACAGCTGCGGCGTCACGGCGTCCCAGGTCTGCGACGTGGAGATGCCCGCGTTGACCACGACGATGTCGAGCCCGCCGAGCGCCCCCACGGCCGCCTGCACGATGCGCTCAGGCGCACTCTCGTCGGCGATGTCCGCCGCCAGGAATCCGATGGCGCCAATCTCCCGCGCGGTCGCCTCCGGCGAGCGAGACGAGATGAAAACCCGCGCTCCCTCCGCAATGAGAGTCGTGGCGCAAGCCCGCCCGAGTCCCTTGCTCGCTGCGGTGACCAGTGCACGGCGGCCGGCGAGTCCGAGGTCCACGTCTCAGCCCGTCGTGTTCACGTACCAGTCGGTCACGTACTCGAAGCGATCGTAAGGCTCGATCGCGACGTTCAGGTGGACTCCATGCACGCGTTGCGACACCGCATACTCGTAACGCCCCGCGTAGATGAAGATCGCCGGCGCCGCGTCCGCCATCAGCACCTGGAAATCGATATACGCGGCCAGTCGCAGCGAGGTGTCCACCGCCGCCCGCCCATCCTCGAGGTCCTTGTCGATCAAGCCCCAACCGCGTGCGTACGCGAAGTTCAGCGACCCGGGGTCAGAGCCCGAATGCCACAGCGAGTACTGGTCCGGGTCAGGGCCGACGTCGATGGAGATCAGCGCCATCTCGTAGCTGTGCGTCAGCAGGTAGTCCTGCAGGAGCTTTGACGCCGGCAGGGGTTTGACGTCGACCTGGATGCCAAGATCGGCGAGCTGGTGCGAGATGGAGTTGGCGATCTCGACGTTGGGGTAAGACTCCGCCGCCACCAGAGTGACGTGAAACGCAACGCCCTTCTTGGTCCGGAGCTTCGACGACGGGTCGATCGTCCATCCAGCCGTGTCCAGCGCCGACGCCGCCGCGACCGTGTCGTACGGATGGAGGTTCGCCGCGACGGTCGAGTACGCCCAGTCCGCGGTCGGGATCGGGCTCGGATCCGCGTCGGCGCGTCCCGAGAAGACCTGCGCCACCACACGCTGCCTATCGATCGCCTGGACGAGCGCGAGCCTCACCTTCGGATCGCTGAAGAACTGCCTGCCATCGCCGTCGACGTTGAAGGTCACGAAGGAGTTCGTGAACATCCGCGACTCCTGCACGACGAGGCCGTTCCGGCTCGTCAGGGTGTCGACCTCCTGCGGCTGGATCCCGCCGACGAGGTCTGCCGCGCCCGTCAGCACCGCGCGGATCGCAGACTGCGGGTCGGACGCTGGATAGGTACGCAGCACGAGGTGATCCAGGTACGGCTGGGGCGACGCATTGGGGTTGCGATCCAGGGTGATCGCGAGCTGATTGATGGACCCGACCCTGAACGGTCCGGTGCCGAAGGCCTTGATGCCGCTGTAGGGGCTGGCCATGATCTGCGCCGGGGCCATGCCGTTGAAGATGTGCTTCGGGATGATGCCGACCCGAAGCGACAGGGGGAACGACGCGTCCGGCGCGCGCAAGCCGAACACGACCTGCCCCGGACCTCCAGCCGAGATGCCGAGCTGGCGCCAGTCCTCCGCCCCCGGCTGCTGATACTCCAGGTCCTGCAGCACGTGGAACGTGAACAGCACGTCATCCACCCCGAAGGGTTCGCCATCCGCCCACTTCAAGTCGTTGCGGACGTCGAACGTGTAGGTCATATGGTCGGGCGAGATGGCCCACCCCGACGCCAGCTGTCCGACCACGTTCTGGTGAGAGTCGATCGTGGTCAGGCCCTGGTAGATCAGGCTGTTGACATCGCGCGTCGTCTCGTTGGTCTCGAACAGCGGGTTGAGCACGGACGCCTGTCCGACGAGCGCCTCGACCGCGGTGCCGCCGCGCGCCGGCTTGGGCACCGTGGCGACGGGCTGGCACGCCGCCAGCACCAACCCCGTCGCCACGAGGGCGACGAGATACCTAGCTGGTGAGATGCGTCGTCACCCAGACGTTGGCGATCGAGCAGACGAGGAAGGCGCCCACGAGGACCCACGTCGTCCAGTAGATCTGCCGCTCGAGGCCGCGGCGCGTGCGATAACCCCCACCGAGGCCCGAGTCGCCGCCCCCGATCGTGCCTCCCAGGCCCGACGCCTTCGGTGTCTGGATCAGCACGCCGGCCATCAGGAGCAATGCCAGCACGGCTTCCGCGATGACCAGCCCGTTCTGAAGCTTTGCCATGGGACCCCGAGATTCTACCGAGCCGGCCTGGGATCGAGCCTCAGGCCCATACCCCACCGAACCGCGCGTTGATCGCATCCCAGTTCAGGGTGTTGAACCAGGCGGCCACGTAGTCGGCCCGCCGGTTCTGGTACTTCAGGTAGTAGGCGTGCTCCCACACGTCGACGCCCATGATCGGCGTGAGCTCGCTCATGTACGGGCTGTCCTGGTTGGGGAAGCCGCGCACCGAGAGCTTGCCCTGCCGGTCGGCCACCAACCAGGCCCATCCGCTTCCGAACTGGCCGACCGCGGCCTTCGTCAGCTGTTCCTTGAACTGGTCGTAGCCACCGAAAGTGTTCTTGATTGCATCGGCGATGCGTCCAGACGGGTTGCCGCCACCCCCCGGGCCCATGATCGTCCAGAAGATCGAGTGGTTGGCGTGGCCGCCCGCGTTGTTGCGAAGCACCGTCCGGACGTCCTCGGGCACCTGTTCGATCCCCCAGAGCAGGTCCTCGACAGTCTTGCCGGCCAGCTCAGGATGCGCCTCGAGCGCCTTGTTGGCGTTCGCCACGTAAGCCGCGTGGTGCTTGTCGTGGTGGATCTGCATCGTGGTGGCGTCGATGTTGGGCTCGAGCGCGTCATACGCGTAAGGGAGCGGAGGAAGTTCAAATGCCATGTCTCAGGGACCCCCCTTCTTGAATTGAAGCTCTTGGTGACTGCAACCAGTCTAAGTTCCCGAAGATTTCGACCCCGATGCCTGGGATTTCACGGCCGCGGCGCGGCGCGCTACGTCTGCTGGATCACCGAGGTACTTCCACGACTTCGGTCGCAGCTGCGGGTCCAGCTCGTACACCCGCGGCACCCCCGTCGGGATGTTGAGCTCGACCACCTCCTCTTCGCTCAACCCGTCGAGGTGCTTGACCAGCGCCCGCAGGCTGTTGCCGTGCGCCGATACCAGGACGCAAGGATGCAGCAGCAGGTCAGGCACGATGGCGTCGTACCAGTAGGGCAGCATCCGCTCGACCACGTCCTTCAAGCACTCCGCGCCTGGGAGGATCTCGGGCGGAAGCGACGCATACCGCGCATCGTGCGAGGGATGACGCGCATCGGAAGGCTCGAGTGCTGGCGGCCGCACGTCGTAGCTCCGCCGCCACACCCTGACCTTTTCCTCGCCGTACTTCTCGGCCGTCTGCTGCTTGTTCAGGCCCTGCAGAGCGCCGTAGTGCCGCTCGTTCAGGCGCCACGTGCGCTGAATCGGAATCCACGAGAGCTCCATCTCCGCCAGCGCAAGCTCCGAGGTCTGGATCGCGCGCAAAAGCAGGGACTCGTGGACGACGCTCGGGCGCAGACCCGCATCTTTCATGAGCCGGCCCGCCTCGCGCGCCTCCTTCACGCCGCTCTCGCTCAGCGGCACGTCGGTCCAGCCAGTGAACAGGTTCTCGAGGTTCCAGGTGCTCTCGCCATGGCGCAGCAGGATCAGAGTTCCCGGGGACTTAACGCTGGCCATAGACCTCGGCTGTCACCTTGACGATCCCCGCGAACTCCTCGGCGTCGAGGCTCGCACCCCCGACCAGCACCCCGTCACAAAGAGGCAGCTCGACGTACTGCTGCACGTTGTTGGCCTTGACGCTTCCGCCGTACAGGATCCGCACCTTGCGCGCAGCGCCGGCGCCGATCATCTCGCCGACGATTCGCCGGATCAGGCGCATGGTCTTGTAGGCGTGCTCGGGGTCCGCGTTGCGGCCGCTGCCGATCGCCCACACGGGCTCGTATGCGATCACCAGCCGCGCCGAGTCGTCGGCCGAGCAAAGCGCAAGGTCCGCCCTGACCTGCGCCGAGACGATCTCGTCGGACTTTCCCTCGTCATAGTGGTCGGCCAGCTCGCCGACACACATGATCACGCCGAGCTCGGAGGACAGCGCGGCCGCAGTCTTCTTGGCCACCATCTCGTCCGTCTCGCCGAGGTAAAGGCGGCGCTCGGAGTGGCCGACGATCACCCACTGGCACAGACCCTTGAGCATCGCCGGCGACACCTCACCGGTGAAAGCGCCGGACATCTCCCAGAAGCAATCCTGCGCGCCGAGCTTCACCCCGGACTGATCCAGCACCTCTGAGACGCCGATCAGCCATGGGAACGGCGGGATGACCACCACCTCGATCTTGTCGGCGTGGCCGCGCGCGACCGAGAGCACGCCGCGCACGAGGTCGAGCGCGTCGTCCTCGTTGGTCGGGTTCATCTTCCAGTTGGCCGCGAGCAGCGGCATCCCCGGCGGGCGTGAGCTCACGCTTCCTTCAGGATCGCGATGCCGGGCAGCTCCTTGCCTTCCAGGTACTCCAGCGTGGCGCCGCCGCCGGTCGAGACATGCGAGTAGCGCCCGGCCAGACCCAGCGACTCTATGGCGGCGATGGTGTCGCCACCTCCCACCAGCGTGTAGCCGCCCGACGTCGCGATGGCCTCGCCTACCTTCTTCGTGCCGTCGGCGAAGTCGGGGATCTCGGCCACGCCGACAGGGCCGTTCCAGATCACGGTGCCCGCGCCGCGCAGCCTGGACGCGAACTCACGCACGGCCTGGGGACCTATGTCGAGCGCCATCCACTCGGGCTCGACCTTGTCGGCCGGCAGGACACGCAGCGCCTGCCCTGGCTCCATCTTCCGCGCGCACACCAGGTCGACCGGGAGCACGAGCTTGTCACCGCCGGCCGCCTCCACCTTCCGGGCCTCGTCGAGCGCGGAGGCTTCCACCAGGCCCGCGCCGGTCTCCCAGCCCCGCGCCTTGAAAAACGTGTTGGCCATCGCGCCGCCGATCAGCAGCGCGTCGACCTTGTTCAGAAGGTTGAGAAGCACGCCGACCTTCGTCGAAACCTTGGCGCCACCGACCACCGCGATCATCGGCCGGCGCGGACTGTCGAGCGCGGTGTGCAGGGCTTCCAGCTCCGCCTCCATCAGCTCGCCGGCGTAAGCCGGCAGGTACGCAGCGACACCCACGACGGAAGCATGCGCGCGATGCGAGGCCGCGAAGGCGTCGTTGACGAAGAGATCCCCAAGCGATGCCAGGTCGCGGGCGAAACCGGGGTCGTTGGCCTCGTCCTCCTGGTGGTATCGGACGTTTTCCAGCAGCAGCACCTGCCCGGGCTGCAGAGCTGCCACCGCGCGAGTCGCGCGCTCGCCGACGCAGTCTTCCGCAAACATGACGTCGCGTCCGATGCCGCGCGAAAGATCCGGCGCGATCGGTTTCAACGACAGGTCCGGTTCGCGGTCCTTTGGCCGCCCGAGGTGGGACATGACGATCACCTTCGCCCCGCGCGAGGCGAGGTGCCGCAGCGTCGGCGCGGCGGCGCGCACGCGCGTGTCGTCGGTGATGCGACCGCCGGACATCGGGACATTGAGATCTTCGCGGACCAGCACGCGCTTGCCCGCGACGTCGACCGATGCGATCGAAGCCTTCAGAGGCGCTCCGCCATGTACGAGATCAGGTCGACCATGCGGCAGCTGAATCCCCACTCGTTGTCGTACCAGCTCACGATCTTGGCCCAATCCCCGCCGAGGACCGCCGTCGACGGGGCGTCGACGATCGACGAGTGCGGGTCGTTCTTGAAGTCGGACGACACGAGCTCCTCGTGGCTGACGGCGAGGATCCCACGCAGGGCGCCGCTAGCCGCCTCTTCGAACGCGGCGTTGATGTCCTCGGCCGTCGTGGACCTGCCCAGCTGCGCGGTGAGGTCGACGACGGAGACGTCGAGGATGGGTACGCGGAACGAGATACCTGCGAATTTTCCGGCGAGCTCGGGGATCACCTCAGCGACAGCTCGGTTGGCACCAGTCGAGGTCGGGATGATGTTGTCGGCCGCCGCACGCGCCCGTCTCAAGTCTTTGTGCGGGAGGTCCTGCAGCTTCTGATCGGCGGTGTAGGCGTGGATCGTCGTCATCATTCCGCGCTCGATGCCGAACGAGTCATGGAGCACCTTTGCCAGCGGCACAAAGCAGTTGGTGGTGCAGCTTGCGTTGGAGATGACGTTGTGCTTCTTGGGGTCATAACCGGTGTGGTTCACGCCCATCACCGTCGTGTAGTCCTGGTTGGTCGCGGGCGCCGAGATGATCACCTTCTTCGCGCCGCCTTTGTCGATGTGCACGCGCGCCTTGGTCGCATCGGTGAAAAGGCCCGTCGACTCGATCACGATGTCGACGCCGAGGTCGTTCCAGGGCAGCTCGGCCGGGTCCTTGTGGCTGAGGAACCTCACATCGTGTCCGTCGACCTTGATCGCGTCGCCTTCCGTGCGCACGGCCGGAGCGAACGTGCCGAGCGCCGTGTCGTGCTTCAGCAGGTGCGCGAACGTCCTGGCGTCGCCGATGTCGTTGACGGCGACAATCTCGAAGTCGGGCTTAAGGTCCCATGCCGCGCGATAGATGTTGCGGCCGATGCGGCCGAAGCCGTTGATGCCTACCTTGAGTGCCATGCGGGCGCGCTCCTAGTGAGTGAAGGGGCTGGGAACGCGATAAATGTTAGGCGGAGCGGCGCTGAGGGCTGGGCGAGTGGACCTCCCCCTTGCGTCCGGCTATCTGCTGCAGCCGTCGCAACCGGTGATTCACGGCGGACTTCGACAGCTTCATGCGTCCGGCCAGCTCGCCCAGGTTCAGCTCCGGATTCTGGCGTCGCCAGCGAGCCATCTCCTGGAGGGCCGGGGGCAGCGCCGACAGCACGCCGCTGGCTTCCAGCGAGTCGATGGCCGCTGCCTGCCGGAGACCCGTCCCGATCGTCTTGTCGATATTGGCCGTCTCGAAGTTGAGACGGCGGTTGACCACCCCGCTGACCGACCGCACCACGCGCACGTTCTCGAACTCCATCACGGCGCGACTCGCGCCCATCACCGAAAGAAGGCGGGCGATCCCGTCGCCGTCCTTTATATAGACGACGCGCTGGCCGGAGCGATCGGTCACGCCCGCCTTCACCCCTGAGCCCTCGACCAGTCGGACGATGGCCGACGCCCACGATGCGGTCGGGGCTACGAACTCGAGGTGGTAGCGCGTGTTGGGCGCGTTGACCGACCCGCAGCCGAGGAACAGGCCGCGCAGCATGGCCTTGCGGTCGCAGGCCGCCTCGGGCATGGCGTGCACCGGCGGCCGGGAGAACGCCGGGACCACGTCCGCCGGAAGCGTGAGCTCGATGAAGAAGGCCATGCGCTTGCGCGACCTGACGGCCTGGTACTTCGCCTCCATGCGACCCACGGCGCGGCTCAGCCGCACGACCTTGCGCGCGACTGCGTTGCGAAGCAGCGAGAAGTAGGCCGAGCGGCCGCGCTGGTTTCCCAGCAAACGTCCACGCGAGCCGTAGTAGATGCCGAGCAGCTCGCTCAGCTGACAGCAGGGC
>DATKFA010000229.1:0-3612 GCA_035511715.1 Candidatus Acidiferrum sp.
AAGCGACCCTGACCGGGGAGCCCGGGGGCTGAAGACTGACCTCCCGGGCCTCGATGCGAGCCTGACCGTTGCCCGCCGCTGTCGCTCGCTCCCTCATCCGGCCACGTGGTCCAGGCGGAGGCGAATGAGCCTCTCGGTGACGAAGAAGAGAACCGCCGTCGAGACCCCGAACATCAGCAGCCCGGCGATGGCCTCGAGCGGCCCGAGGAGCCTCCAGGCTGGCGACATCACGATGTCGCCGTAACCGAGCGTCGTGAAGTTGACGGCCGAGTGGTAGAAGGCAGTCGAGAAGTCGTCGAACTCGCCGCAGCCGAGGAAGAGCGCCGCCCACGCCGCGATCTGCACGAGCTGAGCGGCCACGAGGAGCAGCAGCACTCGCGTGACGACGCTGACGTTGTGCACCCAGGCCGCGACGGCGCCGGTCGGCGGAACCTGCCGTCGAACGAGACGAACGATGGCGGTGATGGCCGTTGCCTGAACCAGGACCATGGAGGCGATCATCGCGCAGCCGACGATGAGCGGAGCGGCCAGTCTCATGCGAGGGATCGCCGGGATCCGACGAAGCACTGATGCAGCACGAAGACGACGATGGCGATGGGCGGCAGCAGCAGGTGTGGCCAGTAGTCGGCCAACGGCATCGTGGCAGGCACGACCGACAACGGGGAGTCGACGCTCGCGGTTTCGCCGCCCCGCTGGACGGCCACGCGAAGATCCCACTGACCCGCCCCGACATCGATCCAGGCTGCATACAAGAGCTTGTTCGTCGCGGCGTCGTGCGTGGCGGTCGCCTCGAGCACCCGATCTGCGTCCCCCGACGCGGAGGTCAACCGCAGCGTCACGACTCCGTCGAGCACCGCCGAGCCGTCGGCGCGATCCGGGACGAGAACGCTCACATCGATCGGACCGGCGGCGATGGGATCGGGCGGGGTAAAGACGGTGGTCGTGAACGTGCCTGCCGATCGCTGCAGACGCGCGGCGCCACCGTCAGAGCGCGCCTCGACGCCGAGCATCAACGTTGCCACGATGAAGAGTGGGGCGAGGCGAACACGCGACGTCACGTGAGGCATTCCCGCGTCAATGCATTATCATGCCACGCATCTGCATCGGTTGAAGGAAGGTCCATATGCCGACGCAGTAGAGCCCGACCGCCATACCGGCCCACGGGAGCATCGCACCAAGGGCCGTCTTCGCGCGTGGAAGGGAGGTGCGTGCCGTGCGCCACATCGCGTTACAAGGTGAGAAGAAGCCCGGCGTCGAGCAGGAGGATCTCGATGCCGAGCGGCTGCGCGCCGCTGAGGAGTCCCATCCGCTGAGGAGATGGAAGAGAAGGTGGGCCACCCACATCGTGAGCCCGACCGGCACCAGCGTCAGCACGAAGCACCGGCCGAGCTCGCGCGTGTCGGCGCACGCCCTCGGCGTCCGGACGGTTCTACGTGGGCCGTCGGAATGATATACAGTCGCATTCGGCTTCCTGCTCTTCGCCTGCGCCGCAGTGAGAGGGGGGCGAGCCCCAGCGCGAGCACCGTCATGAATCCCGTCATTCGTCGCATACGCTGATCCTTCCTTTCGTCATTCGATTTCCCTCCATCGAGCAAGCTCGGGGAGCAGTCGGGCAACTACCGTGCCGTCCGTAACGGTGCTCGGCTGGGAGGAACTCGGGAAGGACGCGTGCCGATCGGTCGACTTCCTTGCCGATCGCTCGACAGCAGCCCGACGGCGCGCCGCTCCGAGCGAGTCCGTCCGCGGGGGCGACAGGAGCTCGATCGTGATCACTACGGCCGGCAGGAGATAGATCAGCGTGACCGACACCCACATCAAGGCGCCGGCGAATTCCTGGTCGTGGAGAGGTGCAAGACTCGAGAGCCGCGGGGCCGAAAGGTACGAGGGGTAGACGACGCGATCGCAGAACACGAGAAACGCGGACAGTGCGTCGCACGGCAACGTCGCCGCAAACAGGTACACAGGGATCAACCAGGGGGACGCACTCACCACACCCGCCCGCCATCGAACGACCGGAAGCCAGAATAAAACTCCAGTCGCGAAGAAGCTCGCGGCCTGGAGATCATGCCACCAGCGCGAACGCACGCCCAGTTCGAACACGGCGGGAACATGCCATCCGATCAGGGCGGCCACGGGGGCGAGCCAGCAGACCACCGGGCGCGTGAGGAACCGTCGGAGCGACCGCGTAGGTGGCGATCGGAGAAGGCGCTGAACCGCGCGGCGCGCCGAGCGCCAGGGAAGGCCATACTGGAGCGGCAGGCCCGGTGCGCCGATCAGCATCAAAGGAGGTGCAACCGCCATCAGCAAGACATGCTGCACCATGTGAACCGACAGGAGCGCATGGTGAAATGCCGCGAGGGGAGAGCCAATGGCGACCCACACCGACGACAGCCCCACCATGAAGGCAGCGAGCCGCCGGGTCGAGATCGCGCTCGGAAAACTCCGCCGAATGCGCGCCCAGCCGCGCGCATAGACCAGCGCCGCGAGAGCCGCCGCGAGCGTCGCCGGCACCTCGAGCAGAGCGTGACCCGGATGCGACACGGCTGTCTACGGCCGCAGGGAAGATGCGACCGCCTGCGAGGCATCGCGTGCGGGCGCCTGTCCGGCGGGATGCAGCGTTTCGAGGAACGCCACGAGAGCGGTCGTCTCCGCAGGACTCAGATTCTTTCCATAGGCGGGCATGTTTCCCCCGCCCTGGATGACTTGCCGGATCAGCTGATCGTGCGTCAGCCGGACGGCCACGGCGTCGAGCGTCGGCCCACGGTGGCCGCCGTGCTCGTCCAGCGCATGGCAGTTGTGGCACTGCTTGACCTGGAAGACGAGCGCTCCCTGTCGCTCGAGGGCGGTGCGCTCCTTCAGATAGTGCGCGGGGATCGGCTCGCCGCTCCACGCATCCATCGCGGGACTCCACGGCGCATGACCGGACAGGTTCGTGAAGCTCCCGAGCGCGACCGCCAGCAGCAAGATGGTGAGCACCGCGATCGGGCGCCGCCGCCAGCTCTTCTCGCCCTCACCGGACACGAAGGGAAGCGCCAGCAGCACGAGCAGCACGATCCCCGGTACGATCAGCAACGCGGGAGTCTCGAGCGACGGCGGCAGCAGCGACAGCACGGCGTAGAGCCACAGGAAGAAGTAATCGGGACGCGGCGCGGTCTGGATGATCGTCGGGTCGGGGGCACCGCCGGGCCCGAAGGGGCCGAGGATAGCGGCGCACGCGACGATCGACAGGAGGATGAAGCCCGAGAAGAAGATGTCCTTCCAGACGGCCGCCGGTACGAACGGGATCCCGTCCGCCCCGTGCGTCAGCCGGTGATACTCCTCCAGATACGTCGCGCGTCGCACGACGCGCCCCGGCATCGGCCATTCGTTGATCCCGAGCGCCACCACGAGGATCAGATGGACCACGACGAAGGCGATCAGCAGCCCGGGGACGACGAACACGTGCAGCGCGAAGAAGCGGGACAGCGTCGCGCCCGCGATGATCGGACCGCCGAGCAAGAGGTTCACGAGCCAGGGCCCCATGACCGGCACGCGGCTCGCGATCGAGACACCGATCCCGAGTCCCCAGTACGCGTCCTGGTCGAAGCGAAGCACCTGCCCCGTGAACGCCAT
>DATKFA010000230.1:0-15148 GCA_035511715.1 Candidatus Acidiferrum sp.
GTGACGAAGAAGTCGAAAAGGAGCGAGATCTCAGCGCGACTCAACGCTGGTCGACTATATCGATTAGCACGGGTCCGTGGCAACTACCACGGAACCGTGATATCGTCGCTCGATGCGTCTCACGCCCGCGACGCTCATCGCTGCCTGCCTCTTCTCATGCGGCCCTTCGACCCCGATCTCGTCGCCCTCTCCGCCGCCGGTTCCCGCAAGCGTCCAGCAGCTCTCGCCCTACTACGGGAGCTACACCGATGGAAGCGGAGACGTGGTCGTGATCGCTCGCCCTGGTTGGTTCTTCGACATCAAGACCGCCGCCTACCGGACCATCTACGCGACGCGCGGCCCGGACCATTTCACGATCGGCCCGAGATTCCTCGAATCGACGCCGAAGTTCGCCGACCTGTCGTTCGCGGCGCAGACGTTGACGATCCGCGGCCCGGGCCAGGCGAGGACAGCGCACCGGATCGCCTACAAGGAGACGGAGGTGACGATCCCTGCGCAGGGAGCGCGCCTGGCCGGCGCCATCACGGAACCGCTCGGCGCAGCGCCGCATCCCGGAATCGTCATCGTGCACGGTGCCGAACGCGGCGAACGGTACTTCTACGACGTGTGGGTCGGCGTCTACGCGAGCCTGGGGTTCGCGGTCCTGACCTATGACAAGCGCGGTGTGGGCTCGTCGACCGGAAACTATCCGGGCGAGTTCCCCACCGCCGAGGCGCTGAACGTTTACGCGGACGACGCCGCGGCAGCGCGTGACTTCCTTGCGCGGTGGCCCGGCGTCGATCCGTCCAGAACCGGGTTCCACGGCGGAAGCCAGGGCGGCTGGACGGTGCCGCTGGCGATCACGCGTCATGGCGGTGGGGCGTTCGCCGTCCTTGCCTCGGCTCCGGCCACAACGGTCGACCAGACAGACCTGTGGGCCAGCTTCACGGGCGGGGGCGCCAGCGCACCGACCGAGTCGAACGATCAGATGCTCGCCGACGTTCGCCGATCGAGCGGCGGTTACGACCCGATGGCGGCGCTGCGCGCGATGACTGTGCCGGCGATCTGGGTGCTCGGTACGAACGACCGGACCGTGCCGACGGCGGTGTGCGTCGAACTCCTCAATGCGATGCGCAAGCCGAACTTCACGGTCCATCTCGTTCCGACCGGACATGGGCTGCTGGTGAACCCGACCGGCCTGCTCGCCGACGACGCCAGCTCGCCCGGCCTGGCACCAGATCTCGTCCCGACGCTGAAGGAGTGGTTTGCAAGCGAGGTGAAGGCAGCATGAAGGTCGACATCACGACGGAGGCGGTCATCGCGCGTCCTCGAGCCGACGTATCGAATTACGCCGGTGATCCGACCAATGCGCCGCAGTGGTACTCCAACATCGACTCGGTCAGCTGGAAGACGCAACCGCCCATCCGGATCGGCTCGCGCATGGCGTTCGCGGCCCGCTTCCTCGGCCGCAAGCTCGAGTACACCTACGAGATCGTCGAGCTCGTGCCGGGGGAGCGGCTCGTGATGCGGACCTCAGAGGGTCCGTTCGGGATGGAGACGACTTATGCGTGGCAGGACGCCGGGCCGGGAAGGACGAGGATGACGCTCCGCAACCGGGGCGAGCCCCAGGGCTTTGCGGCGATCACGGCGCCGGTGATGGCAGGGGCGATGCGCCGTGCCAACGTCAAGGATCTTGCGAGGCTGAAGCAGATACTCGAGCGGCGCTGACCTTCGAACCAGCGGGTTAGCATCCAGTCATGCCGATGTCGTGCTCGGTCTGCGGCCATCCGCTGCCCGCCGGCGCCCGTTTCTGCCCCAACTGCGGCGCCGCGGTCGGCCCTCTCCTCGAGACCGAGGAGCGAAAGATGGTCACCGTGCTGTTCGCCGACCTGGTCGATTCGACGGGCCTGGCGCGGCGTCTCGACGCCGAGCGGACGCGCGAGATCCTGAGCCGGTTCTTCGACGCGGCCACCGAGGAGTTGCAGGCCCTCCGGGGCCGTCCCGAAAAATTCATCGGCGACGCCGTGATGGCGGTGTTCGGGCTGCCGCAGGTGCACGAGGACGACGCGCTCCGCGCGATCCACGCGGGGCTGGCGATCCGGGCGCGGGCGCGGCGCATCGGCGAGGAGATCGAGTCGGGCGGCCCCCTCGAGGTGCGCATGGGCGTCGAGTCGGGCGAGGCGGCCACCGGCATCGGGCCCGCCGGACAGCTTCTCGTCACGGGCTCGGTCGTCAACACGGCGGCGCGCCTGCAGACCGCGGCCCAGCCCGGGCAGCTGCTCGCAGGTCCGACCACGTACGCGCTCACGGCCGAAAAGGTCCTGTTCGGGCGCAAACGGCGCGTGCGGGCGAAAGGCTTCGACGTCACGCTCGAGGCGTTCCCCGTCGAGAGCATCACCGCGCGGTCGGCGCGCCGGACGATCCCGTTCGTCGGGCGGACCAACGAGCAGGCCATCCTGGGTGAGAGCCTCGGGCTCGCCAGCACGAGCGGAAAGCCGGTCCTGGTCACGATCATCGGCGAGCCGGGCATCGGCAAGTCGCGCATCGGCGACGAGCTCGCCGCGGGTCTGAGCGCCGCCGTCCGCGTGCTGCGCGGGCACGCGCGAAGCTTCACCGACAGCGCCACGTTCTCGCCGGCGGCCGCGATCGTCGCCGACCTCGCAGGGATCGCGGATGAGGACCCGGTCAACGTCGTCCGCGGCAAGCTTCGCGCGCTCGCCTTCGAGTGCTGCGACGCGGGCGAGGTCGACAGGACCACCGAACGCCTGTCGCTGCTCTTCGGCGCCGGCGGCGCGCGGGATGAGTCGACTTTCGTGCAGGACGTTCACGCGGGGTTTCTGGAGCTCATCGACGGCCTCGCTCGAGACCACCCTGTGCTTCTCATCTTCGACGACGCGCACACGCTCCGCCCGGCGATGCTCGATCTCGTCGAACGCGTCGGATCACCGGGAAGGCGCGGACCGAGGCGCGCGCTCGTCCTCGCGCTGGCGCGCAAGGAGCTCCTCGAAGTCCGGCCCACGTGGGGTGCGACCGCGGGCGGCGCCGTGGTCATCAGGCTGGAGCCCCTGTCACTGGAAGACTCGAGGCGCCTGGCGCGCCACGCGTCAGGCGGGCGGGTCGACGACCGCGATGCGGCCACCATCGCCAGGCGCGCCGGCGGCAATCCGTTCTTCATCATCGAGACGACCGGCATGATTCTGGGCTCGGGCGACGGCGTCCCCGATCGCCGGATGAAGCTGCCGCCGACGGTGCAGGCGATCATCGAGGCGCGTCTCGACGCCCTGCCACCGCGAATGCGTGAGCTCGCGCGACATGCATCGGTGTTCATGTACGGCTTCGACCTCGACGAGCTCCAGGTGGTCGATCCGGCCGCGACGGATGCGGAGCTGCTGCAGCTCGAGGAGGCCGAGGTGCTGGTCCGGGACGAGCAGTCCACCACCGGCCACTGGCAGATCCGGCACGCGACGCTGAAAGAGGTCGCGTACGCGAGCCTGCCCAAGCGCGAGCGGCTGCGCCTGCACCGCCTGGTCGCCCAGCGCCTGCTGGAGGGCGGTCACCGCTCCTGGGCCGCCGACCATCTCGAGCTCGCGGCCAAAGCGTCCCTGGACCTCGATCCCGACGACCGCACCGCGCCTGCAGAGGCCGCCGAGGCGCTGCTGCTGGCCGGCGATCGCGCCCGAAGGCGCATGGAGAGCTGGTCGGCGGTCGACCGTTATCAGCGCGGCCTCGCCCTCGCCGGTCAGAAGTCGCGCTGGGCCGTACGCGAAGCCCGCGCGCTCGCGGGCATGGGTGAGTCGCTGTACTGGCTCGGCGAGTATCCGGCGGCGAAGGATGCGCTCGAGCAGGCGGTGGCGCTCGCCGAGGCGGAGGACGAGCCGTTCGCTCTGGCGCTCGCGCTGCGATTTCTCGGCGACATCGCCATCAACTACGAAGGCGACGTGGACAAGGCCGACGGCCTGCTGCAGCGTTCGCTGGCTGCGGCCGAGCGCCTCGGCGAGTCACGCGCGATCACACGCAGCCTTCTCTTCGCGGGATGGGTGCCGTGGACACGTGGGAGGTTCGACGAATCGGAGGCCATCTGGCAGCGCGCGCTCGAGACGGCGGAGGTCAACGACAGCTGGGCGCGGGTGCGCGCGCTCAACGCGCTGTCGATCAACCACAGCGAGATGGACGACCACGACGGCGCGCTGCGCCTCGTCGAGGATGCGCGCAAGCTGGCCGAGGAGTGCGGCGATCAGTTCAGCGTCGCCATGACCGCCGTCCAGAAAGCCCGAGTGTTCGACGACCTCGGTCGGCGCGAGGAGGCGCTGCCCTGGTTCGACGAGGGCATCGCGATCTTCGCCGACCTCGGGGCGCGCTGGGAGCAGGCGGACGCGACGGCCGCGCGCGGCATCGCCCGGCGGGAGCTCGGCCGCCTCGACCAGGCCGAGGAGGACCTGCAGTTTGCGGTTCGCGTGGCGCAGGAGCTTGGCGACCGCCAGCTCCCAGTCTGGACGTGGCGGGCGCTCGCCCGCGTTTCAGAGCTGCGCGGCGACACCGCCGAAGCCGAGGAACGGCGCCAACGGTCCGTCCAGGCGGAGTCGGTCGGGCCCCACTAGGCCCCTGGGGTCAGCGCGTCTTCAGGCCGGCGATGGTGTCGGCGCGCAGCCGTTCGGCGACGGACGCCAGCACCTGGATCAGGAGGTCCTGGTTGCCCTTGATCGCGTCGCGAAACTGCATGTGGCTCATTACCATCATGCGGCTGGGTTTCGTGGTCGTGACCGTCGCCGTGGCGGGGCCGCGATCGAGCATGCTGATCTCGCCGAAGAAATCGCCCGGCCCCAGCTTGCGCCGGCTCCTGCCGTCGATGGTCACGTCCGCCTCGCCGTCGATCAGGACGTAGAACGTGTCGCTCGGCTCGCCCTGCTTGATCAGGGTGCGGCCGGCAACGACGTCGACCTCATCGGTGTTCGCCGCCGCCGACTCGAGCGAGGTGGGCGAGCAGTGGCCAAACAGGGGGACCTTCTTGAGCAGGTCGACCTTGGGGTCGCTCATCGGTACCGAAACAGAGTAGCTCCTAGCTCTTTTCCGCTTCGTCCTTGAGCCCGTTGGCGAACTGCTGGAAAGACGGACCGAGGTCGGGGATGGACTTCCACATCATCCCGAGCAGCGGCCCCGTGTACTCCTCGCGCATGCGAAAGCTCGTACCACCTGCCGCGTCCGGCTCCAGCGTGTAGGTGCGAACTCCCTTGAACAGTCCCAGCGGCATTCCACCCGAGAAGACCATCCGCCGGTTCGAGCTCAGCTTGGTCACCTTGAGCGGGAACGCCCGCCCAGGATTCACCTTGACGAAGAGCCTGACCGTGGCCCCGGAGCGATCTGGCCTTCGAACCGCTCGATGCCGGAGTCCCACTGCGGATACCGCTGGCCGTCGGTGAGCACCTGCCACACCCTCTCGGGCTTCGCTTTGATGTTGGAGCTTGCCTCGAAGTACTTCACGAGCATCCCTCCTGACGGTAACGCTGCGGTTACGGTAACAGACCAGTTACCGACTCGCGTTACCCCCTCCTCTGGGAGCTGATGCTGCTACAACCTTGTCCGTGGCGAAGGTCGCGGTCGTGACCGGAGGGGGCACCGGCGTCGGCAGGGCGGTCGCGCTCGCCCTCGCCCGGGATGGCTTCGCCGTCGTCGTCGGCGGTCGCCGTCCCGAGCCGCTGCAACAGGTCACCGCAGAGGCGAGGCGCGAGAAGCTCGAGGTGGTCTCGGTCGAGGTCGACGTCCGTGATCCCACCTCCGTCAGGGCGATGTTCGACCGGGCCAAAGAGCTGTTCGGCCGCGTCGACCTGCTCTTCAACAACGCCGGCACCAACGCAAGGGCGGTTCCGCTCGAGGAGCTGACCCATGACCGGTGGCGGACGGTGATCGAGACCAACCTCACGGGCGCGTTTCTGTGCACCCAGGAAGCCTTTCGCTTGATGAAGGAGCAGCAGCCGCGCGGCGGGCGAATCATCAACAACGGCTCGATCTCGGCCCACGTGCCGCGTCCCAACTCGGCCGCGTACACCGCGAGCAAGCACGGGATCACGGGACTCACGAAGTCGACCTCGCTCGAGGGCCGCGCCTACGACATCGCCTGCGGCCAGATAGACATCGGCAACGCCGACACCGAGATGACGCAACCGCTGAGGGAGCCGAAGATGTCGGTCGTCGACGTCGCGCGCGCTGTCGTCTACATGGCGAGCCTGCCGCTCGACGCCAACGTTCAGTTCATGACCGTGATGGCGACGAAGATGCCCTACATCGGCAGGGGTTGACCCTGCCGGGGTCTCAAGATCGCTTGAGGGCCGCCCGCGGGTCGACGCTCCGAGGCGTCACTCCCCTCTCCCGCACGCGCCGGAACAGCGCTCCTTCGACCTGGGACTCGCCCGGCATCAGCCGGGTCACCTCGGCGCGGAGGACGTCGAGATCGACAGGCTTGGTCAGGAAGCCGTCCGCGCCCGCGCTCTGCATCGACACACGAACCTCGTCCGACCCGTCCGCGGTCAGGGCGAGGACCTTGAGCGTGCGCGACAGATGCCGTTCGCGCAGCATCAGCAAGACCTCGTCGCCGTCGCGTTGCGGAAGATGCACGTCGAGGATGACGAGCTCGATGTCGTCGTCGAGGTCCATGTTGAGCGCCCTGCTTCCATCCGCGGCGATGGCCACGTTGTAGCCAAGCGACTTGAGGAAATAGGCCACCAGCTCGTTGCTGGCGGGGTCGTCGTCGACCACCAGAATGCGACGGCTGGATGAGGTCATGATGCTGCGTCTTCCTCCTCTGGGAATCGGTGCAGGGCGTCGAGGATCTCACGGACCTGGGCGGCGAAACTCCGGGTGTCGATCGGCTTGGACAGGTAGCCCGCGCATCCCGCGTTCAGGGCGCGCTCGCGGTCGCCCGCCATCGCATGCGCGGTGAGGGCGACGATCGGAATCCGCGATGTGGAGCGACTGGCCTTCAGCTCACGCGTGTAGGTGACGCCGTCCTCGCCCGGGAGCTGGATGTCCATCAGGATCACCGCCGGGATCACCGCGCGCAGCAGCCTCTTCGCCTCGGCGGCGGAGCCGGCCACCTCGACGTGAAACCCCTCCCGCTCGAGGACGGCGGTCGCGAGCATGGAGTTCGCCTCGTTGTCCTCGATGAGCAGGACGATCTCGCCGCCGCTCATCCCACTCCGCTCTGCCTGGCGACGGTCCGCAGGTGGTCGACGATCACCGACGAGCCGACCTTTCCGCGGCTCAGAATGTCCGAGACCTGGCCGTTGAGCTTTTGCTTTTCTCGCTGGCTGAGGGTCGCCGCGGTCAGGATCAGGATCGGCGTGTGCCGTGTCGATTCGTATGTGCGGAGCGCCTCGACGACGTCGAAGCCGTTGACCTCGGGCATCATCAGGTCGAGGAGGACGAGGTCTGGATTCCGGCTTCGCGCCATGGCGATTCCGCGCTTGCCGCCGGACGCCGAAAGCACGTCGAAGCCGGCCGGCTCGAGGGCCCGCGCGAGCCACTCGCGGCTGGCGTCGTCGTCGTCGACGACCAGCACCTGCAGCCGCTCCTTCACCGGCGCGAAGGCCTTCAGCCGAGAGATGAGAACCTTCATGTCCACCGGCTTGACCAGGTAGTCCATTGCCCCGAGCGCCATCCCGAGCTCGGCGTTGTCCAGGACGCTGACGACGACGATTGGAATGTGCGCCGTCGCCGGATCTCCCTTCAGCCTCGTCATCACCTCCCACCCGTCGAGCCCGGGAAGGATGATGTCGAGGGTGATGGCCGCCGGCTCGAGGGCCTTCGCTTTGGCCAGGGCCTCGGTGCCGGTTCGGGCCACGGCGGTGCGATATCCCGCGGTTGCGAGCTGCCGGGTCAGCAGCTCCGCCGCGCTCGCGTCGTCCTCGACCACCAGGACAAGCGGGCCGTGCTCATTTGCTTTAGCGACAGCGACCGGCTGAGGCTCTGCCTTGACCAGGGCCTCCTCGAACGGAAGGGTCAGCGTGAAGACGCTGCCCCTCCCCAGCTGGCTGCGAAATTTCAGATCCCCGCCGTGCAGCGCGGCAAAGCGTTTGGTCAGCGCCAGGCCGAGGCCCGTGCCCTCGTGCCTCCGGCCGGGGCCGCCTTCGACCTGGTGGAACTCCTTGAAGATCTGACCCTGGTCAGCCTCGGCGATGCCGATGCCAGAGTCAGCGACCGAGATCTCAACCGCCCGCGTCCGGCGGGCCGCGGAGATGGTGATGGAACCGCCTTCGGGAGTGAACTTGATCGCGTTGGAGACGAGGTTCAGAAGCATCTGCTTCACCTTGCCCGCGTCGGCGCGCACCATGCCGGCCTCCGCGGCGTCCGCTTGCAGCTGGACGCCCTTCTTGGTCACCAGCGGCTCGACGGTCCGCATCACCTGCTCGACGACGTCGGCGATCGAGACTGATTCGACCCGCAGCTCCATCTGACCGGCCTCGACCTTGGAGAGGTCGAGGATGTCGTTGATCAGGCTCAGGAGGTGCTTGCCGCTGGTCACGATCTGGGACAGGAATCGCTTGCGCGTCGCGTCGTCGAACTGCTGCGGCGTGGCGTCGGACAGCAGCTCGGAGAAGCCGATGATCGCGTTGAGCGGCGTGCGCAGCTCGTGGCTCATGTTGGCCAGGAACATGCTCTTGTGCTTGCTCGCCTCCTGGAGCTTCAGGTTGCTGTCGCGCAGCTGCTCCATGAGCCGCCTGCGATCGAGCGCGGTCATGAACGCGCTCGTGAACTGCTGCGCCCGCCGGACTTCGTCGCCGCCCATCGCCGGCGTGAACGGTCCCGCGACGATGACCATGCACGAGAAGCTCGCGAGGCCCGCAACGCGGAGCACGAGGAGCGTTCGCTCCGACCCGCCGAACGAAGCCCGAACCGCGCCGTCCGCGAACCCGGGCAGCAGGGACGCCAGCTCAACGAGGCGTTCTTCTTCGAGCCTGTAGGCCGCCTTCGGATTGCCGGCGTCATCGAACATTGCCGCCGAGGCTCCGCCGACCAGCCGCGCCGCCCAAGCGAGTCCGCGCTGCACCAGCCCGTCATGGTCTGACTCGAGCACGAGCTCCTCCATGAACGCGCGCAGGCCTTCCTCCTCACTTGCGCGCCACTCGCGCCGAAGCCACGCCGGCGGCGAGAAGCTCACGTACAGCAGCGGCACTATCGCCAGGACGATCACCTGGACGGCGATCTGAACCACCGGGTGCTTGATGAAAGCGCCGGCCGTCACTGCGAACAGGAGGATCGCGACCAGGCCCGCAAATCCCAGCGCGAGCGCGCGCAGCCGCCAGGCCTGCACGGCCGGCAGCTTCCTCGCCACGAGCCAGAAACGGACCGTCGGCTCGATCACGGAGGCCGACCAGATCGCAATCAACACCAACCCCAGCGCGCTCGTCGCGCCCGGCCACGCCGCGGCCTGGGCGACGAAGAAAAGGCCGCTGGCAGCCAGCATTGAGATGCACGCGCCGACGTGCCAGCGGCGGGGTAGGGGGATTAGCGACCCACGAAAACGGAGCAGGGCGTAGCCCGAGGCCATGAACAGGACGAGGTCGAGCTGCTGCAGAAGCGGCGGCGTCACGTGAAGGACCGCCGGCAGACGCGCCAGCAGTGTTACCGACGAGAGAAGCACGATCGCGAGGGCGAGAAATCCAGTGGCTGCGTCGCGCCGTCGCAGCCAGCTCGCGGCCGTGGCCACGCCGAGCAGCACGAACGCGGCGGCGCTGAGGTTCTGCAGCGACACGATCGCGCCGGCCATCAGCCTGACTCGGCCTCGAGCAGCGGGCGGCCCTCTTCCTCGAGCACCAGCCTCACCACCCGCGGATCCCACTGCCGCCCCGCTCCCTGGCGCAGAATCGCCAGGGCGGCGTCGTGGGATTGCCGCGGGCGGTAAGGGCGATCGTTGGTCAGGGCGTCGTACGCGTCGCAGACCGAAAGGATGCGAGCCAGCAGGGGGATCTCATCGCCGGCGAGCCGGTCGGGATAGCCATCGCCGTCGAAGCGCTCGTGGTGGTGGCGGATCATCGGCAGCAGCTCGCTCCCGGTCTGCAGCGGCGCGACTATGTTCTCGCCGATGATCGGGTGCAGGTGCATTCGGGTCTGTTCCTCGGCATCGAGCTCGCCCGGCTTGAGCAGGATGTTGTCGGGGACGCCGATCTTGCCGATGTCGTGGATGATTCCGCCGCGGTAGAGGGCGTCGAGATCGTCGTCCGGCAGGCCCATCCGCTCGCCGACGCGCCGCGCTGACCGCGCGACCCTCACGGTGTGGGCCTCCGTGAACGGGTCCTTCGCCTCGACCGCCGCGGCCAGCGCGTAGATCACGCGCTCCGCGCTGTCGAGCGAGTCGTACACGCGCTTGAGCTTCAGCGCGGAGCGGACCCGAGCCACCAGCTCGATCCGGTCGACCGGCTTCGACATGTAGTCGTCCGCGCCGGAGGTCAACGCCCTGACGCGGTCGGTCGTCTGGTCGAGCGAGGTGATCATGACGACCGGCAGCAGGCTGCCGCCATCCAGCCGCTTGATCCGGTGGCACACCTCGAATCCGTCCATGCCGGGCATCTGCACGTCGAGCAGGACCAGGTCCGGGCGCGAGCGTTCGATCGACCGCAGCGCTTCGAGGCCATCCTCGGCTGTGCGCACGTCGCACTCGACCTCGCTCAGGCACGCTTTGATCAGCTCGCGGTTGGCCTCTCCGTCGTCGACGACGAGCACGAGGGACCGGCGCCGGCTGGACGGGCGAACCTCTGACCGCTGCGCGACGTGCGAGATGGAATCCGGCCGGCCGATCCACGCGGCCGGCTTGAGCGCCAGGACGAAGCTCAGCGCGCTCGGGTAGCGCTCCTCTGGATTTTTGGCGAGCGCCCTGCGCAGCACCGACTCGACGTGCGCCGACACCTCGCCCGTCAGCTCGCGCGCCGGCGGCATCGGACGCGTCATGTGCGACACCAGGACCGACGCGAACGACTCCGACTCAAACGGCACGCGTCCCGTGAACATCTCGTAGGCGACGATCGCGAACGAGTAACGGTCGGACGCCGGGCCCAGAGGCCGATCGCCGATCTGCTCCGGCGACATGTACTCCGGTGTTCCCATCACGACGCCGGAGGCGGTCAGCCGCGGATGCAACCCCGCCACGCGCGAGAGGCCGAAGTCGGCGAGGACGGGCGTGCCGTCGTGGCGCAGAAAGATGTTGGCCGGCTTGATGTCGCGGTGCAGAATCCCGCGCGAATGGGCGTAGTCGAGCGCCGCCGCGAGCGGCTCGAGCATGTTGAGCACGTCTTCGAGCCGCATCGGGGCACCGAGCGAGTCGCCGAGCGTTCCGCCTTCGGCGAGCTCCATGACGATGTAGGCGGTGCCGTCCTGGTTGCCGAAGTCGAAGACCTCGAGGATGTTCGGGTGCTTCAGGCGCGCGACCGCGCGGGCCTCTCGCTGGAAGCGCTCGCGATACTCGGGATCCTCGGCGAAGAACTCGGGCAGGACCTTGATCGCGACCTCGCGGTCGAGGGCGGCATGGTACGCGCGGTAGACCGTCGCCATCCCGCCGCGGCCGATACGATCGACGACCTCGTAGGGTCCGATCCGCGTTCCAGGGCGGAGGCTCAACTCAAACCCCCGCCGGCAGGTAGGCGCATCCGCCTGAGCCCTGGAACCCGAGCGCGCGCACGCCGCCGGTCAAACCGGTGAGGCCTTCGATCACGCCGGCGTGGAAGTTGCAGATCGTCGGGGCTCGGCGGCAGACCTCGGCGAACAGGCAGTTGTGGCAGACGACGCGGCCGGAGCGTTCGATCTCGTACTCCGCGCCCAGCTCGGTCATCGGCTCGAGCGCGGCGGCGACCGACCTGACGCCGGGACGCGCCAGGCCTCTGCCGAAGCCGCGACCCGCCTCGGTGATGGCCGCAACGTCGAGCACGCTCGCGAGGGTCTCGGCGAGCAGGTCGTAGCGCCGCATCGGGTGACTGATCTGCACCGGGCCGGCGGCGAGGCGGTAGATCTTGGCCGGCTTTCCGGGGAGGCCGCGACGCCGCTCAACCTCGAGATATCCGAGAGCGACGAGCCGCTCGAGGTGATCGAACGCCACCGAGCGATGGATGCCGGCGGCGCGGGCTACGTCGTCGACGCTGCGCGGCCTCGGGTCGGAGTAGAAGCGCAGCAGAATGTCGCGCCTGGTGAAATCGCGCAGGGCGCCCAGTGCTCTTTCCAAGTCGGTCGTTAGGCCTCGTCCGGCGCCGCCGCCATCGGGGTAGGGGTCCAGACCGGCGGAGGGGCGCCGGTCTGGCATTGGGAGGGAGGTAGGCATCTATGCGGCGACCGGTTCACGGCGCCGGCGCCCGATGGCAACGCCCAGCAGCAGAAAGAGGACGGCGAGCAGCAGGAGCAGGAAGAGCCATCCGAACCAGCGCGCGAATCCCGCCGGCCCGGTCACCGAAGCAGCCGGTTTCAGCGCGACGCCGCTGGATCCGGTGGCGTTCGCGCCTGAGGTCGTTCCACCGGTCGTCGCGGAACCGACGCCGGTTCCTGAAGACGAGTTCCGGCCCTGAGGGTTCGTCTGGCCCGCGGTCGACGGGTTGCCGTTACCGGATCCGGAGGTGCCCGTGCAGGTCGGCGACGAAGCGCCCGACGTGTTGACCTGCTGAGGCTGCGCCGCGTAGCCGGTCGACCCGGCGCTGGCGTTGACCCCGCAGTGGGCGGCGGTGGCGTCCTGGCTGTCGGACCCGACCCACGCCTGGCCCGTGGACGCTGCGGCCGTGCCGGCGCTCTGGCCCGGGCTTCCGGCCGTGGCCGAGACCGGCTGCACCTGGATGGAGCCGGGCGGAGGCGATGGGTTGGCGGCCATGGCCTGGACGGTGCTGAACGCGATGGCGATCGCCACGAGGGCGAGGGCTCGGCTGGCGGGTCTTAACATTCCTGAACCTCCGGTTTGTCGGGTTAAGACCCACTAAACCCTATAGAGGTCAGTTTGTCAAGAGGTTATGTGTTCCCTTTTTCAGTTCGCGACTTCACGCCGCTTGCCGATGACGCCGAGCCGGAGGTCGCGGACCTTGCCCCGCCGCGATTTCATGGCGTACATCTCCGTGTCCGCGCGAGCCAGGAGGCTGACGACGTCGTCGGACCGCTCGAGCTCGGCCACGCCGCTGCTGAACGAGACGCCCACCTTCTCGGCTTCGTCCTGGATCCAGCTCAGCTTCGCGCGCGCCGAGTCGGCCAGGGTGTCGGGCAGGATGCAGACGAACTCGTCGCCTCCGTAGCGCACGACGAGATCCTGCCCGCGCAGCGCCGCCTTGAGCGTGTTCGCGAGCGACCTGAGGAGATCGTCGCCGGCGCGGTGGCCGCGGCTGTCGTTGGCTTGCTTCAGGCCGTCGATGTCGAGAAACGCGACGGAGAGGGGAGTCTTCTGGCGGCGCGAGCGCGCGACCTCTCGATCCAGCGCGGCCACGCCGGCGGCGCGCCGGAGGACGCCGGTCAGCTCATCGAAGGCCGCCTCCTCGCGCAGCTTGAAAAGGCCCTTGAGGGTGACCGACTCCAGCTCCCGCGGGCTGAGCCCGAGGTCATGCGCCAGGGCCAGCCGGATCTGTGCGTCGCGCGCGCGAACGGCCGCCGTCCAGGTTCGCCCGAAAAGGAAGAGCCACATGCCGAACAGGAGCGGCAGGACCGCGGCCGCACCGAGGATCGCGACGTCAAGCGGCGAATGCAGAACTATCCCGGTGAGCGGAATCTGGATGCCGCCGCCACCACCGCCGGTGCCGCCACCGCCCCCAGAGCGCCCGCTTCCGCTCGTACCCGATCCGCCCGACCCGCTGGTCCCGGTCACGCCCGGCGCGGGCGAGGGTGAAGGCGACCCCCCGGACACGGGAAGGGTCGGGCTCGGGAGCGTGACCGGCAGGCTGGGGGTCGGGAGCGAGACGGGCAGGCTCGGGGTCGGGAGGGAGACGGGCAGGCTCGGGGTCGGGAGCGAAACGGGCAGGCTCGGGGTCGGGAGTGGCGGCGGTACAACCTTCGGCGTGGGCAGGACGCTGGGAACCGTGGGAAGCGGAGGCAGGCTCGCCGGCGGGAGCGACGGTGACGGCAGCAGCGCGGCGGCGGCCTGTGCGTTGGCCTGCCGCCCCGCAAGAGCGGCGCCGGCGGCGGCGACGAACACGATCGTCGCCCCGGTGAGGACCACCCAGACGGGCAGCCAGAGAGGGACGGCGCGGCGGCGGCGCCCATCCCCGGTCACGGTCCTGTCGGTCTGTCCCACTCCGATTTGGCCTGTATGGACGCTAACGACGACAAATCGAATACCAATTGCATCGAGTGGGTGATTTCCCTACCCACTGTGATGGACGCCGTTAATCCTTTCGATTAATCGCCGACTTAAGAGTGGCCGGCGACTGATCCTTCATGCCAGGTTCAGCTTGACCTGGAGCCTGGTCCCCGAGGTGCCGGCGCTGGCTTACTTAACGGCCGCCAGGTCGGTGGGGGTCAACTGCTCGGTCAGCAGCCGACGAAAACGCGCCGGATTCCCTGCCGTCCAGGCTTCGACGATCCGCTCCCCGGCTTCGTAGATCGGGCTGTATGCACGCCAGACGGGGTGCTGCAGGAACTCCATCTTCAGGTCGATGCGGTCGTCGCTCTCGACCGCCCAGCGGCGGACGTACTGCCTCGCTGCATCGGGGTCGATGTGTTGCTCGTGGAGCATGATCCCGGCGTTGTCGTAGGCGGCCGCGAGACCCCGGCGTGCACTTCGCACCGCCCGCACCAGGTCCACGTCGTATCCGTGGCCAAGGCCCGCCAGCACCGCCTGGCACGCCGGCTCGGCGCCGGGCCCGAGGGCGTCGAGCGCGTGGCTCGCGATGCCCTCGGAGACAAGGCACTGGGGCGTGCCGATCAGGAAGATCGACTCTTCGAGATGACCGCGGCCGCGTACGAGAAGCTGTTCCTTCCAGGAGTGCTCGGTGTGATGGCCGGGATAGATCTCATGCGCGAGGAGCGTCGGTGCGAAGTCGGATTGCGTCGGCACGTCCGTGTTGACGGCGATCCGACTCTTGACGCCGCCGAGGTAGTAGTTGAACCCGACCCAGGGTTCGTTCGCGACCAGCTCCACGTCGGCCGACTCGCCGTCGGGCAGTCCGAACAGGGATCGGGTTCGCCGGCGCAGCTCGTCCCTCACGGGATCGAGGGCTTTGAGCAA
>DATKFA010000231.1:0-4652 GCA_035511715.1 Candidatus Acidiferrum sp.
GACCGCGCCAACGCCGACCCGGCCAGGACGCTGGAGCGCGTGCATGACCTGTTCCTCGAGCTTGCTGAGGATGCGGATCAGCTGGTGGCGCCGGTCGTCTACGCGATCGCCAAGCAAGGCCGAGCTGGGTTGAGCTCCCACGACATCGGCCCCGACCTCGAACCGCTGTTCAAGGCGATCATCGAGCAGGTCCCGGCGCCTGTTTTCGAGGACGGCGGGTTCCAGATGCTGGTCGCCAACCGCGCCTACGACGACTACACCGGAACTATGGCGATCGGGCGCATCTCCCGCGGCAGCGTCGCGCCGGGTCAGACCATCGCCGTGCTCGGCGCCGGCGGCGGGCCGCGTCGCGTCAAGGTCGTGCAGGTGCTCATGTATCGAGGCCTCGAGCGCGTCGCCGTCGCCTCGGCAGGCGCGGGCGACATCGTCCTGCTGACCGGTCTCGACGAGGTCACCATCGGCGACACCCTGACCGACCCCGACTCGCCAGACCCGCTCCCTCGCATAGAGATCGAGGAGCCCACGGTGCGCATGACGTTCGGCGTCAACACGTCGCCGTTCGCCGGTCGCGAGGGCAAGTTCTCGACGACGCGGCAGCTTCGCGCTCGCCTCTACAAGGAGCTGGACACCAACCTTGGTTTGCACGTCGCCGACACCGGGTCTGCCGACCAGTTCCTGGTCAGCGGACGCGGCGAGCTGCACCTCGCGGTCCTGATCGAGACCATTCGTCGCGAGGGGTACGAGTTCGAGGTTTCGCGGCCTGAGGCGATCGTCAAGGTGATCGATGGGCGGCGGATGGAGCCGGTGGAGCACCTGACCGTCGACGTCCGCGAGGACCACGTCGGCGGCGTGACCGAAGCCCTCGGCAAGCGTCGCGCCGAGATGATCGAGATCACCTACGACAAGAAGGGCGGCGTGCGGTTGGAGTACCTGATCCCGACTCGAGGGCTGATCGGTTTCCGCAACACCTTCCTGACGATCACCGCGGGCAACGGTCTTATGGGCTCGATCGGCATCGGATACCGGCCATGGCTTGGGGAGTTTCGGGAGCAGCGCAATGGAGCGCTCACCGCTTCGTCGCCCGGCACCTCGCTGACCTACGGCCTGGCCGCCGCGCAGGAGCGCGGCACCACGTTCATCGAGCCCGGCGAGGAGGTTTACGAGGGCATGATCGTCGGCGTGCAGAGGCGCCCGGGTGACATCCGGGTCAACGTCTGCCGGGAGAAGAAACAGTCCAACGTGCGCTCGTCGACCTCCGACATCTCGGTGCGGCTCACTCCGGCCTCAAAGCTCAGCCTGGAGCAGTCGCTCGACTTCCTCGCCGACGACGAGCTGCTCGAGGTCACGCCCCAGCACCTGCGCCTGCGCAAGCGTCATCTCACCGAGGTCGATCAGTCGCGTGCGCGCCGGGCCTCGGAGGCCGCCGGAATAGGTTCCTGAGGATCTGGGTATACTCATGACAGCCGGCGAAGCGCCGGCGCTCATAGTGGGCTGCGATCTATCTCGAACGGGCCTCGCTAGTTGAGTAGCCCCGCCGTTCGAGAGATAGGAGATGGAAATGCCCACAGGCACCATCAAGAAACTGGTTTCGGATCGAGGCTTTGGATTTATCAAGGCCGAGGACGGACAGGAATACTTCTTCCACCGCAGTGGCACCGAGGGTGACTTCGACGGCCTCCAGGGTGGCGAGAAGGTTTCGTTCGAAATCGAGTCGAGCCCGAAGGGCCCACGCGCCAAGAGCGTTCGCGTCGCGTAAGTCCTGAAATCAGGAAGGCCCGGGCTTCGGCCCGGGCCTTTTTTTGTGCGCGCCTGACGTCAAAGGCCCCGAATTCCGGCTTCGAACGGGGCGATTGGCGTCAAACGTCCGCTTCAGCCGCCCAGGTAGGCCCGCCGTACGGCGGGGTTGTGGAGCAGGTCCGCGCCCGTGCCGGTGAGCAGGATCCGGCCCGTCTCGATGACGTAGGCGCGATCCGCGATCTCGAGCGCCCGGAGCGCGTTCTGCTCGACCAGCAGGATCGTGGTCCCTTCCTTGTGGATCTCTTCGATGGCACGAAAAACGCCGTCGACCATCTGCGGCGCCAGCCCCAGCGACGGCTCGTCCAGCAGCAGCAGCCGCGGCCGGGCCAGAAGGCCGCGGGCGATCGCGAGCATCTGCTGCTCCCCTCCGGACAGCGACCCGGCGCTCAGGTCACGCCTTTCGCCCAGGATCGGAAATCGCTTCAAGACCTCATCGATCCGCTTGCGCGTCGCGAATCCGTCGCGCCGTGCCCACGTTGCAAGCTCGAGGTTCTCGAGCACCGTCTGCCGCGCCAGGATCTCTCGTCCCTCGGGCACCTGGACGAGGCCGTGGCGGACGATCGAAGAGGGCTTGGCGATCGTGAGGTCCAGCCCGTCGAACACGGCGGTTCCCGATTCGGCACGGATCAGCCCGGAGAGCGTGTTCAGGATGGTCGACTTACCCGCGCCGTTCGCGCCGATGAGCGCCACGACCTCTCCCGCGCCGACACGAAATGACGCTCCTCGCACCGCGACGATCGCGCCGTAGCTGACCGTCAGGTCCTCCACGTCGAGGATCGGCGCGTCGGGCTCGCGCGCGGCCCGAGCCGAGGACGCGACCTGGGACATCTCCCGTTCCTCGTCGACCCCGCCGGCACCCAGGGCGGTCGTCACCTCCCGCTCACCGCCCGAGCCGAGGTACGCCTTGATCACCGCTGCGTCCGTCGACACCTCGTCGGGCGTGCCGTCAGCGATCTTCTTTCCAAAGTTCAGGACCGCGACGCGCTGGCAGACGCCCATCACCAGGCGCATGTCGTGGTCGATCAGGAGGATCGTCAGCCCGTCCGCATTCAGACGCTCGATCAGCTCGCGCATGGCCTGCTTCTCGGACGGGTTCATGCCGGCCGCCGGCTCGTCGAGGATCAAAAGCCGCGGCTTCAACGCCAGCGCCCGCGCGATCTCGAGCCGGCGCTGATCGCCGTAAGGAAGCGTGCCCGCATCGCGCGAACCGACCGAGCGTGAGAGCCCCACCGACTCGAGCAGCTCATTGGCTTGAGTGATGCGCGCGCGCTCCGAAGCACGAAATAAAGGAAGGGTCGCGAGCTGTAGGAGCGTGTCGTCGCGCAGGCGCGTGTGCATCCCGATCAGCACGTTCTGGACCGCCGTCAGGTCCTTGAACAGCCGGATGTTCTGAAACGTCCGCGCGACTCCCAGCGCGGCGATCCGATGCGCGGGCAACCCGGTCAGCTCGTCGTTCTCGAGCCAAGCGCGCCCTGACTGAAACCGGATATAGCCGGTGACGACGTTGACGAGCGTCGTCTTGCCGGCGCCGTTCGGCCCGATCAGCCCGTATATCGATCCGTTCTCGACCTCCAGCGACACACCGTCGACGGCGCGAACACCGCCGAAGTGGCGCTGGACGTCATCCAGGCGAAGGAGCACGGACCCTGGTCCTCGGCCACCACGCCGGCCGGATCAGCGCCAGGCCGCCCCGGCCAACGATTCCCTGCGGCCGGAAGACGATGACCGCGATCAGGAAGACGCCGATCGCGACGTTGAGATAGATGCCCTGCGCCTGGAAGACGTAGGGAAGCAGCGTGATGATCAGGGCGCCGACCACCGGCCCGAGCACCGATCCGCTGCCGCCGAGAACCGCGAAAGTCAGGATCTGGACCGCGCGCGTCACGCCGAAGGTGCCGTCACCCGGATCGACAAAGAAGTTGAGGTGCGCCTCGAGCGCGCCCGCGTAACCGGCGAGCACCGCGCTGAGCACGAACGCGATGAGCTTGTAGCGCGCGACGTAAATCCCCTGGCTGAGGGCGGCGATCTCGTCCTGCCGGACGGCTGACCACGCGTTGCCCAGCCTGCCCCTCGTCAGTCGCCACACCAGGAACACGATCACGAGCAGAGAGACCAGGATCGGAGTGATGCCGCCGAGGGGGGAGGCGTCTGGATTCTTCAGGCCCAGGCCTTCCCCGGTGATCGGAAGATTCAAAACTATGCCGAGGCGCAGCGCTTCAATGAAGCCGATCGTCGCGATCGCGAGGAACACTCCTCGAAGACGCAGCACCGGCAGCCCGACGAGCAATCCGCCGACTCCGGCGAGCAGAGTTCCCGCGACCACGTTCACCACGAAAGGCGTGTGCCAGTACAGGTCCATCAGGACCGACGTGTAGGCGCCGATCAAGGCGAACCCTGGAGCCGCGAGCGAGAGCTGTCCCGAGTAAAGGACGAGGAACATCGACACGGCAAGGATTCCGTTGATGCCGACCTGCGAGATCAACAGCGTGTGCGAGCTCCAGAAGCCGACAGGGTCGCTGAACAGCGAAATGAAGAAGTCCAATCTCTAGATGCGCTCGCGCAGGCGCGTGCCGAACAGACCCTGCGGCCGCAGCACCAGCATCAGGAACAGCGCTGCGAATGCGACGCCGCCGCGCGCGCTGCTGCCCAACGTCACGAGGGCGAGCACCTCGATCGCACCGAGCAGGTAGCCGCCGATCACAGCGCCCGGGATGCTGCCCATTCCGCCGAGCACGATCACAGCCAGGCCCCGGACCTCGACGCTGTCGCGTCCGATGTAGGGGCTGATGTCGCCCAGCGCGACGCCGAACAGGATTCCCGCGAGCCCGCCGAGCGCCGACGAGATGACCTGCGTG
>DATKFA010000232.1:0-3485 GCA_035511715.1 Candidatus Acidiferrum sp.
GCCCGCCACCTGGCGGTAAACCGCGCTCCAAGACGGGCGTCCGCATCCTCGCGACTAGCCGCCCTTTCGACCCGCTAGTCGGGGCGCGGGCCCGACTGCGCCATGAATCTCATGTTGGAGGGTGCTGAGCCCTTTGCCGCCGGCCATGTGAAACATCAGGTTTTCGAGCGTGAGCTCCGAGCGCGGCGTGTCCAGGTCCACCTCGCCGCGCGCCAGCACCATGAAATGGTCGCCGACGAGATATGCGTGGTGTGGATTGTGTGTGATGAATATCACCCCGATTCCCTGGTCTCGCGCGGCCTGAACGATATAGCGCAGCACCAAGCCAGACTGCGCTACGCCGAGCGCTGCCGTGGGCTCGTCGAGGATCAGGACGCGGGCGCCGAAGTGGACGGCGCGGGCGATCGCCACCACCTGTCGCTGACCGCCCGAGAGCGTGCCCACCGGCTGTTCGAGGTTTTCGAGGTCGATCCCCATCCGGTCCAGCTCGCCCCGCGTCTGTGCGAGCATCGCGGCGATGTCGAGCCGACGGAACGGGCCACTCCCCTTCACGAGCTCCGACCCGAGGAAGAAATTGCGCCACACGGGCAGAAGCGGGATGAGAGCGAGCGTCTGGTAGACCGCTGCGATACCGAGGTCGAGCGCCTCGCGCGGCGACGAAAAATGCCGAGGCTGACCGTCCACCAGATATTCGCCCTCGTCATGCGGAAACAGTCCGGCGATGATTGAGATCAGTGTCGACTTGCCGGCTCCGTTGTCCCCGAGAATACAGGTGACCTCGCCTTGGAGGATGGTCAGGTTCACGCCTCGAAGCGCGTTGATGTTGCCGTAGTTTTTGCCGATGTTCTTGAGCTGAATAATCGGCGCTTCGGTGCCACTCATCTATTTCGCCTTCATCGCGCGCACGCGGATCCACGTGTTGACGACCGTGGCCAGCACGAGCATCGCGCCCACAAAGAACTGGAACCAGTCCGGGTCCCAGTCGGCGTAGATCACGCCCTCAGTGGTCATGCCGAAAATGAAGGCTCCGAGTGCCGAGCCCACGGCCGAGCCGTAGCCGCCGGTTAGCAGGCAGCCGCCAACCACCGACGCCGCAATGTAAAGAAGCTCATTGCCGATGCCCGCGCCCGACTGCACTGTGTCGTAGGCGAAGAGCAGGTGCATCGCCAGAAACCAGCAGCTGACGCCGACCAGCATGAAGAGCCCGATCTTCACCCGGTTCACCGGCACGCCCACGGCCCGGGCGCTTTCACCCTGACCGCCGACGGCGAAAATCCAGTTACCGATCTTGGTCCGCAAAAGCACCCAGGTGGCGAGCGCGACGAAGATCAGCCAGTAGACGATGGTGATGCTGATCTGCGCCCGCACGATCATGGCGTTGGAGGCGAAAATCGTCTGGAGCGTGTTGAAGCCCGCCATCCCGCTGATGTCGCCGGTCGCCACATTGCCGGTGATGAGCTTGGTGATGGCGATGTTGAGACCCTGCAGCATCAGGAAGGTGCCGAGCGTGACAAGGAAGCTGTGCAACCTGGTGCGGACCAGGAGCAAGCCGTTCAACGCGCCAATGCCGAGCGAAAAGAACAGCGCGAACACGACGCCCGCCCAGATGCTGTCGGCGACCTGGGTCGCGAACATCGAGGCGGCGAGAGAGGAGGTCGTCACGGCCACGCCGGCCGAAAGGTCGAACTCCCCGCCGATCATCAAGAGCGCGACGGCGACCGCCGGGATGCCGATGGTCGCGGCCTGATAGAGGACCGTGGCAAAGGCGGCGAACTGCCGGAAGGGAGGGGCGATCACCCAGAAGAAGATGAAGACGAGGATCGCGCCGCCGAGCGCGCCCGCCTCGGGTCGCTTCAGGATGCGCTTCCACAGGGCCTGGGTCTGAACCTGTCGCCGCGGTTGCGCGAGGCTGGCCGGCTCGCTGGAGGTGGTCACGGTTTCCTCCACTTTGGCTCCGCCGGCCCGAGGATGCCCTCCGGTCGGCGGTCGGCTTCATTGCTTGGCTGTCACACCGCCCCCATTCCGCGACTCAGCGCGTGCCGGCCTTGGCGTATTTGGCCACCGCGGCGGCGTTGTCCTTGGTCACAAAGAAGGGGCCGGTCAGCACCGGGCCACCTCCACCGACGGTATTCCCGTTGGTGACGTAGAGCCACAGCATGTCGACCGCCTCGTAGCCCTCGACATACGGCTGCTGGTCGACCGCCCACTGAATCTTGCCCTTCGCGATAAGATCGATCGCCACCGGGCTCATGTCGAAGGTGCCGACCTCGGCCTTCGAGCCCGACGCCGAGACGGCGTCGAGCACAACCGGCGCGAACGGGGCACCGAGGGTGACGACATAGTCGATCGACGGGTCCTGTTGCAGCTTGGCCTGCACCCGCGCCTTAACCGTCGGCATGTCGTAGCCGGTCACGTAAAGCACCTCCATCTTGCCCTTGAAGGTGTCCTTGATGCCGTTGCAGCGCGCCTCGAGCTGCACGGCGCCCTGCTGTTGGTCGAGGCAGACGACGTTCTTGGCGCCTTCCTTGTTCAGCTCCTCGCCCACGGCCTTGCCGGCCACGGTCTCGTCCTGTCCGGCATAGCCAAGCAGGCCCTGGCTCTTCCACTGGTCAACGCCGGCGTTGAAGCCGACGATCGGAATGCCGGCCCTTTGCGCCGCCTTCACCGCCGATGCTTCGGCGTCCGGGAAGGCGAGCGTCAGCGCGATTCCGTCGACATGCTGCTCGACGACATTGGAGATGAGCTGTGCTTCCTTCGTCGCCGTCGGGTCGGCGAGGTAGATCAGCTTGATATTGTCCTTCTTCGCGGCGGCCTCGGCGCCCTTGCGGATGATGTCCCAGAAGGTGTCGCCCGGCTGTGCATGGGTGATCATCGCGACGGTCATCTGCTTTTCCTGTGCGCCCGCCGGGCCCGCGACGAGCGCGGCCGAGCAAGTGAGGACGGCGCCCGCGGCTAGGACGGCGGCTGTCGTTCTGTTCGGATATTTCATCGGCTTCCTCCCATCAGTTTGCGCCAATCTGGCGCGGCTCAGGCCGTCGCGGGTCGCGCGGCCAAATCTTCCGAAACAGGTTGCCTCGATGGCCTTGCGGGGTGCGAGCCCAGGGCCGGCCGCCGCGCCCGCCGAACGGTGCACGGCCTGAACTCGCGGCGGCGCCCTGCGGCGCCTCAGAACTCCTGCGGCGCATAGTCGCTCGCCTCACTCGGAGCCACGCTCTTCAGGAACGCCACCGATTTCGTCAGCCCCTCCCTCCGGCTCAGCATGACGTCCTCATGCTCGATCGACAGCCAGCCATCGTAGCCCGTCATGCGGAGACGATAGCAGAAGGCGCGCCACCATTGCTCGCCGTGGCCGTAGCCGAGCGTGACGTAGCTCCAGGACCGGGCGGCTATGTCTGTCAGCCCCCGTTTTCCAGGAGACTCGTGGTGGCCTGCACCGGCGCGTTCAGCATCGTGTCCTTCGCGTGTACGTGATGGACGGCGCCCTT
>DATKFA010000233.1:0-3251 GCA_035511715.1 Candidatus Acidiferrum sp.
TCCTGGCCTTCGTCGAGCTGGGTCGCCACCGCGATATGGCGCTCGACGCCGCTCAGGTCCTCGAGCAGCTCGAGCGACTTCTTCCGCCCGACCGAAAGCGGGATGAAGATGCGCGGATACACCACCGTCGACTTCAACGGCAGCACCGGCAGGTGCGTGGGCACCGCTCCTTCGAGATTCGGTGCCGGGACCTCGCTCACAAGTAGGTGATCCTACGCCGCAAGCGTCGACCCGCCGCCGCGAGCGAATGAGATAATCGGCCTGAGCTGAGCCCTCCCCTCACCGCGGTCATCCTCGCTGCCGGCCTGGGCACGCGGATGCGCTCGCGAACCCCCAAGGTGCTGCACCCGATCTGCGGCCGTCCCATGATCGATTGGGTCCTCCTCGCCGTCGCCGAGGCCGGCGTCAAGGACGTCAAGGTGATCGCCAACCCGCACCACGCCGAGCTGGCTGCGCATCTCGAGGGAAGAGCAGAGCTCGTCTACCAGAGGGAGGCGCGGGGCACCGCCCACGCCCTGCAGCAGATCCCCGCCGGCGAGCTCAGGGGCCGCCAGGTCCTCGTCGTCAACGGCGACTCGCCGCTCCTGACCGCGGCCACCATGCTCAAGGTGATCCACGCCCAGAAGGAATCCGATGCGCTCGCGGCCATCGCGAGCGTGGAAGACCCGACGAGGGACGACGGCCGGATCGTCCGGACGAACCGGGGAGAGCTGGAGCGAATCCTCGAGCGCAAGGACGCGACGCCCGAACAGAAGGCCAGCATCCACGAGTTCAACGTCGGCGTGTACAGCTTCGACGGGAGCAAGCTCGAGGAGGCGCTGCAGATGGTCACCGACGACAACAACGCCGGCGAGCTCTACCTCCCGGACGTCCTCCAACACATGAAGCCGGTGAAAATCGTCCGGCTCGACGACCCCGACGAGGCCATCGGCGTCAAGGACCGGATCAAGCTCGCGAAGGCGACCGGGATCCTGAACCGAAGGCTCCTCGACCAGTGCATGCTCGAAGGCGTCACGATCGTCGACCCCGACTCCACCTTCATCGACGCCACCGTGACGATCGGCATCGACACGGTCATCGAGCCCTTCACGGTGCTGAAGGGCGACACCCGCATCGGCGCCGAGTGCCGCATCGGCCCGCACGTCTATATAGAGGACGCGACGATCGGCGACCGCTCCGACTGCGGTCCCTTCGCCAAGCTCCGCCCCGGCACCGTGGTCGCCGAGGACGTTCACATCGGCAGCTTCGCGGAGCTCGTCCGGACGAAGGTCGGACGTGGCAGCAAGGTGCCGCACGTGTCCTACCTGGGCGACACCGACCTGGGGGAGGACGCCAACATCGGCGCGGGTACGATTACCGCCAACTTCGACGGGACGAACAAGAACCGGACCGAGATCGGCGACGGCGCCTTCGTCGGCGTCGACACGATGCTGGTTGCGCCCGTCAAACTTGGCAAGGGCGCGCGCACGGGAGCCGGTTCGGTCGTGACCAAGGACATTCCCGACGGCGCGACAGCCGTGGGAGTTCCAGCTAGGGTGGTACGGAGGAAGAGTTGATCGGCAGGCTGCAGACGGCGGTCGAGTACACCGGGACCGAGGCTTCGCCGTGGGGCGAGCTGAAGCTCATCTCGGGCACCGCCAACATGATGCTGGCCTCCCGCATAGCCGAGATCCTCGACGTCCAGCTGACTGATCCCCGGTTGCGACACTTCCCCGACGGCGAGATCAACGTCAAGATCGAGGACTCGATGCGCGGTCACGACGTGTTCGTGATCCAGCCCACGAGCCCGCCCGTGAACGAGCACCTGATGGAGCTGTTCATCATCCTCGACGCGCTGCGCCGCGCCTCGGCGGGCCGCGTGACCGCGGTGATCCCGTACTACGGCTACGCCCGCAAGGAGCGCAAGACCCAGCCGCGCGAACCGATCAGCGCCAAGCTGGTCGCGAACTTCATCACTCTTGCCGGCGCGGATCGCCTGCTGCTGTTCGACCTGCACGCCGAAGCCATCGAGGGATTCTTCGACGTGCCGACCGACCACCTGTCGCCGCATCGCATCTTCTCCGAGCACCTGAAGGAGAAGAACCTGAAGCACATCACGATCGTCGCCCCCGACGCGGGCGGTGGCCGCCGGGCCGAGGCCGTGGCCAACGACCTGGGCGCACCCATCGCGTTCGGTTACAAGCGCAGGCCGGACGAGCAGTCGGTCGAGGTAATCGCGATCTCAGGCGACGTGAAGGGCCGCGACTGCGTCGTGATCGAGGACATCATCACGACCGGCGGCACGGTCTCGAAGCTCGCGCAGGCTCTGCGCGCCCAGGGCGCCAACCGCGTCCTCATCGCGGCGACCCACCCGGTCCTCACCGGTGACGCGATGGAACGTCTGAGAAAGGCTGACGTGGAAGAGGTGATCGTGACCGACACAGTCCCCATCCCGCCCGACAAGGTGGGCCCGCCGCTGAAGGTGATCTCGGTGGCACCTCTCCTCGCTGAAGCGATCATCCGGGTGCACGAGAACCGGAGCGTCAGCGAGCTCTTTCGTTAAGGGGCCGTCATGACCGGCCAGGAGTCGATCGAGCTAATCGTCCTCATCGTGTGCTTTTTCCTGGCCGGGCTGGCCAGCGGCACCGAAACAGCCCTCACCTCGGTCGGCCGTCTGCGCGTCCGGTTCCTCGCCGAGCAGGGGAGCCAGTCGGCGCTGATCCTGCAGCGCCTGCGCGCGGACCCCAACCGCTTCCTGTCGACGGTGCTCTTCGCGAACACGCTCGCCCTGATCCTGGCGTCGACCGCCGCCGCGCTGATGAGCGACTCGATCTTCTCGCGGATCGGAGTGCCTGGAGCCTTGCGGCTGTGGCTGACGCTTCTGACCTCGGTCGTGCTGTCGATCGTCCTTTTGATCGTGGCCGAGGTGACGCCGAAGACCCTCGCGATCTCGAACGCCGAGCGCTGGGCGCTCGCCGCCGCCGGCCCCGTCGACCGGATCGCGAGCTTTCTCGGTCCGGTTCTCTGGGCGGTGACGCTCATCTCACGCGGCCTGACCGGCGGTCGCGCCGCGCGCGCCCCGTACCTCCCAGAGGAAGAGCTGCTCACGGTGCTGCACGTCTCCGAGGAGCAGGGGGTGATCGAGGAGCAGGAGCACCAGATGATCCACGGCATCATCGAGATCGGCGACAAGACCGTGCGCGAGATCATGATCCCGCGCACCGACATCGTCGCCGTCGACAAAGAGGCGGGCCTGCGCGACATCGTCCGGC
>DATKFA010000234.1:0-2323 GCA_035511715.1 Candidatus Acidiferrum sp.
AGACACCTGCCGACCAGCAGCTGATTGCCGAAACCTTCCGCCCTTACCTGGAGGCGCGGGACTGGATATCGATCAACCGGGGCAAGGTCATCACCTTTGATGACCGCGGAACCGAACCTGGGAATAGTTGATGCTGCCGCGGAATAAACAGGTCCCAGTCCATAGTTGCTGACAGCTGTAGCTCGCCATTAGGGCGATGTGGCGCGACATCTGAGCGTCGCTCATGAGCTGCTCGATCTGGCGTCCAGCCGGTGTTAGACCAGGAGGTGCTATGACCACCGCCACCCTCCAGAGCCGCCTCGCGGCGGTGCGGAACGCCGGTCGATTCGACGACGTAGTCGTCGGCGGTTTCGCCCGCTATATCGCGGAAGCTCCCGACGAGAAGCTCTTCCGCATGAACCCCTACGGCTACGCGGCGGAGACCGGCATCGGTGAGCGCGAAGCGGTGGACCTGTTCCTCCACGCCGCCCATGCCGGCGTCGTCGAGTTCAGTTGGGGTGTTCTGTGCCCTGCCTGCGGGTCTTTCATCACGACCGACCACGCCCTTCGCGCACTGAACAAGGAGCGCATGTGCGCGATTTGTGACATCTCCATCCCGCCGGAGATTGACGACAACGTTGAGGTCGCCTTCAGCGTCGCGCCGTCGGCGAGGACTATTCGCTTCCACGCCCCCGAGAAGCTCGACTTTCTCCGCGACAGCCTCGCGCTGTTCTTCTCGCCGAGTGTTGTGGACCCCACGCACATCGGTCGTTACCTGGAGAACCCTGTGTGGTTCGATACCGCTCCGGCGGGCGCGACGGTCGATGCCGAGCAGGAGCTCACGCCGGGGCGTTACGTGCTGGCGCTGCCGGAGTATCACGTTCTGCGGCGCTTTACCGTGGACGAGGGCGGCGGCGGCTCGGCGTTGAGCTACGAAGTCCTCGCTGGTGGTCAGCTCATTCAGGACGGCGAGCAGCTTGCGGCGGGCAAGGTGCGCATGACCCTCCAAAACCGGCTCGGCCGGCCAGTGGTCTTCGGTGCTTTCGCCGACCCGCGCCCGTCGTCGCCGGAGGCGCTCGCCGAGAAGGTTGCAAAGTTGGCGCGGGGTTCGGGCCTGAACTTCCACCGCTTCTTTACGGTCAAGGAGCTGGTGACGACGCAGGTATTTCGCGATCTCTTCCGCGCCGAGAGCATTCCTTCGCAGGGCGGATTGGGGCTGAAGAACCTGACCGTGCTCTTCACCGATCTCAAAGGCTCGACCGAGCTCTACTCGCGTATGGGCGACATGCGCGCGTACGGCCTCGTCGGCGAGCATTTCGGCCTGTTGCGCGAGGTGGTCGCCGCGCGCGGCGGCGCGGTGGTTAAGACCATTGGAGACGCGGTGATGGCGAGCTTCCCCACGCCGGCCCCGGCGCTCGAAGCAGCTATGGTGATGAACCGCGAGATCGCCAAGGTTGGCGAGCTGGAGCTCAAGATCGGCCTCCACGCTGGCCCCTGCATCGCGGTGGACCTGAACGAGCGCCTCGACTACTTCGGCCAGACCGTGAACATCGCGGCGCGCGTCCAGGGGATCGCCGACTCGCGTCAGATCGTGTGCACCGATGCGGTGCGCGACGCGCCGGGCGCGGCTGAGGTGATAGCTGGGCTGAGCCTCGTCAGCGCGCGCGAGCTGGCGGCTCTCAAAGGGGTCGCCGGTCAAGTGGGCGTCTGGCGGTATCAGTAGGTCGTCGCTGCAAAGAGCACGGTGGCATTGGCGCCACCCGATTAGCTAAATCCGTAAGCGTATGGGCTGGCCCGTTGCGTTCCCGAGCTGACTTTCCTCGAGGAAAACGCATTGCGCGCACTTGCACTGGCCCGCCACAAATCTGAGTGCCGACTCGGCCGCGGTGTGTTGTTGCGCGGTTGCGGTCCTGCTGAAGAGCCGAGCAGCGTTGATGCCATCAACACCTTCGGCGTATCCGCAGGTCATTTCGCGTCATTTGGCGTCGTTTCGCGTAGTCAAATTCTACGTTTCGTCAGCTCACGACCATTTTTGAGCCTGGTTCGATTCCCGGCAGCTCCACCCTTTGAGCAGTACAAACAATACTTAATACAAAAGCCGTCAGCACGCGGTCAGCACGAAACAGGCTAAGATGCCGGGCTAGAGCCCCCGGCCTGTGAGCCAACTGGCGATCCTTTCGGCGACCGCTTGCCATCCGGGCTCAAGCATCATGTTGTGGCCCATGTCAGGGAACAACTCAGCCTCCGTGCCGTACGCGAGTGCTGTCTTCCGTATTTCGTCTTGACTGACGCAGGCGTCAGATTCGGCTCCCAAGACAAGTAGAGGTGTGATCACTCGGTCAGG
>DATKFA010000235.1:0-9661 GCA_035511715.1 Candidatus Acidiferrum sp.
GACCATCCGCGCGAGCACGGCGAGGATGAAGAAGTTGATCATGCCGATCATGAGGTAGGGCAACTGCTTGCCGAGGAGGTATTCCAGCCGGCCCGTCGGCGTCACGTAGAAGTTGATGATCGAGCCGAGCTCTTTCTCCCGCACGATGCTCACCGTCATCAAAATCGCCGGGATGAGGATGAGGAGGATGGCCGGCACATCCGGCACGATCGAGAAGATGCTCTCGAAGGTGGGGTTGTACATGTAGCGCTCCTCGATGTTGGCCGTGAACGCCTGGGGGCTCTGCTGCATGCCGCTGCCCGGATCCTGCTCCAGCCGGGCGTAGACGCCCTTGACGTACTGGGAGACGGTCTCGGCGCGGAAGGGCATGGCGCCGTCGACGTGCGCCAGCACCTCCGGTTGGGCGTGCTTGCCGTAATCGTTGCCGAAGTTCGGGGGGATCTCGAGCAGGAGCGAGATGTCGTCGGACTGCATCCGCTTGAGGCCCTCGGCGTCCGAGTAGACCGGGCGTTCCGCGGTGAAATACCGGTGCGAGGCCTTGAACTGCTCGAGGTAGGCGCGGCTCTCGGGGGTCTGATCGCGATCGAACGAGGCGTAGCGGATGTGCTCGACGTCGGTCGTGATGCCGAAGCCGAACACCAGCATCAACAACGCAGACCCAACGAACGCGAACGCCAGTCGCACCGGATCGCGGAGGATCTGGATGGCCTCGTTGCGGGAGTAGGCCAGCATCCGGCGCACGGGTAACGGGAGCAAGGATGCCTTCTCCGCCGTCGCCGCCGGGGCGGCCTTCGTCGGCGCGCTCTTGGCCGCCGGCGACTTCTCCGTCGCCGGCGCGGCCTCCGCCGGCGCGGTCGCGGCTTTCGCCGCCTTGCCGTCGGGCTTGGCGCTGGGCGGGCTCTCCTCGATCGCGTCCTCCATGTAGCCGATGAAGGCGTCCTCCAGGCTGGCCGCCCCGCGCGCCTCGATCAGCTTCTCGGGCGCGTCGCAGGCCAGCACCCGCCCCGAGTTCATCAGCGAGATGCGGTCGCAGCGCATCCCCTCGTTCATGAAGTGCGTCGTCACGAAGATCGTCACGCCTTCTTTTCTCGACAGCTCCGACAGCATCTCCCAGAAGCTATCGCGCGCGACCGGGTCGACGCCGGAGGTCGGCTCGTCGAGGATCAGCAGCTTGGGCTCGTGCAGGACCGCGACGGCGAGCGAGAGTCGCTGGCGCTGGCCCATGGGCAGCGAATCCGCCAGCGAATCGAGGTGCGGCTCGAGGCCGAACCTCTTGACCAGCTCTTCGATGCGGGTCTTCGCCTTCTCCGGCGGCAGGTGATAAAGGCGCGCGTCCAGGACCAGGTTCTGGCGCACTGTCAGCTCGCCGTACAGCGAGAACGCCTGCGTCATGTAGCCGAGGTTGTTGCGCACCTCCATGCTCCCCGCGTCGACGGCGCTCCCGAACAGCTTCGCGCTCCCCTCCGTGGGCGGCAGAAGCCCCGTCAGCATCTTCATCGTCGTCGACTTCCCGCATCCGTTCGACCCCAGAAACCCGAAGATCTCGCCGCGCTCGATCGACAGGCTGACGTGGTCGACGGCGACGAAGTCCCCGAAGCGGCGGGTCAGGTCATGCGCCTCGATGGCTACCTCCGTCTTGCCCGCCGCGCGCGGCGGGATGACCAGCTCCTTGTGACCCATCCGCTTCTCTTCGGGCAAAAGCGCGATGAAGCAGCCCTCCAGATCTTTCGTCCTGGTGCGCGCCATCAGCTCCGCCGGCGTGCCCGTGGCCAGGACGCGTCCGGCGTCCATGGCCACGATCCAGTCCCAGCGCTGCGCTTCGTCCATGTAGGCGGTGGCCACGACGACGCTCATGCTGGGGCGCTGGGCGCGGATGTGATCGATCAACGCCCAGAACTGCCGGCGCGACAGCGGGTCGACGCCCGTCGTCGGCTCGTCGAGGATCAGCAGGTCGGGGTCGTGCACCAGCGCGCCGCACAGGCCCACCTTCTGCTTCATCCCGCCCGACAGCTTGCCCGCCGGGCGATCGGGGAAGGGACCGAGGCCGGTGGCGTCGAGCAGCTCTTTCACCTTGGCCTTGCGCTCGCTGACGGACAGCCCGAACAGCTGCGCCATGAAGTCGACGTTGTCGTAGACGCTCAGCTCGAGGTAGAGGTTCTTCCCCAGCCCCTGCGGCATGTACGCGATCTTGGGGCACACGACGCGCCGGTGACGGACATCGCCGATGTCTCCGCCCAGGACCGTCGCCTTTCCTTCCTGCAGCTTCTTCGAGCCGGCGATCAGCGCCAGCAGCGTCGATTTGCCGACGCCATCGGGACCGACGACGCCCACCATGATCCCGCTCGGGATGTCGAGCGAGATGTCATCGAGCGCGACCACCTTCTTGCCGTAGCGGTGCGTGACCCCCACGACCGAAACCACGGGCGGGCCGGCCGCTGCGCGCGCCGGCGAGGCGACGACCGCGGGCGGCGGCCGGTCAGCGGCCGGCGGCGCGGTGGCGACCGCCGCCGCCCCTGCCAGCGCCACCGCTGCTGGCAGGGCGGAGCCGATGGCGCCCGCGGGCACGGCGGCGGCTTCGGGTGCGGACGGGGATTCGGACATGGTCATTCCCGCGCCAGGCCGCGCGCCGGAAGTTCTCCGCTGACCTTCTCCTTGTCCCTGTCCTTCCCAAGCCCAGGCTCGCTCGGACGAACCAGGTTCTTCTCCAGCCAGGCCGGCCAGGGCACCGACTCATCCACTCGCACGTATCCGACGCCGCGAACCCCCGTCTTGATCCGCTCGATATAGTGCAGGACCAGCTCCTTCGGCACCTGGATCTTCACCCGAAACATCAGCTTCTCCCGCTCGCTCCGGGTCTCGACCTCCTTCGGCGTGAACTGCGCCTCCGGCGACACGAAGCTCACGTACCCCACCGCCGCTCGGCCAGGCTCATGGTCCACGGTGAACCGTGCCTCCGCGCCGATCTTGATCGACGCCGCCTGCTCAGCAGGCAGGAAGATCTCCATGTAGACCTCTTCCAGGTTCACCAGCGTCATCGCCTTGCCGCCCGCCGCCAGGACCTCGCCCGGCTCCGTCAGGCGATAGAGCACCCGCCCCAGCACGGGCGACGTCAGCTTCGCGTCGTCGATGCGGCTCTGGATCTTCACCACCCCCGCCTTCGCCACCTCCACCTGCTCGCTGGCGACGCGCAGCTTGGCCCGCTCCTCCGCCAGCCCCGCCGTCGTCGTCTTCAACGTCATCGTGCGCACGTCGTATTCCTGCTGCGACCCCGCGTGCTCCGCCACCAGGTTCTTCGACCGCTTCTTCTCGATCCGCGCCAGCTGGATCTCGCTCTGGCGCCTGGCGATCGCCGCCGTCGCCACCGCCATTTGCTCCTGCGCCGCCGCGTAGCTGCTCTTCGTCTCGGCGAGCTCGGCCGCCAGCGTCGCCGTGTCCATCACCACCACCACCTGCCCAGGCTTCACGAGGTCCCCCTCGTTCGCGTAGATCGCCTTCACCCGCAACGGCAGCTTCGACGACACGTCGACCTGCTTGCTCTCGATCCGCCCGTTCCCCCAGGCGATCCCCTTGGGCACCGCGCTCTTCTGCTTGAGGTAGTGCGACACGCCGAAGAAGGCGATCACCCCGAGGCCCGCCAGCCCGGCCACCCACTTCCAGTACTTTTTGAGCTTGGACATCATCACAGCACGCTCCTACTTCCTCGCTGCTGGGATCCCAGCAGGGTTCCTGTTCGCCGGCAGCGGCTCTCCAAAGTAGCGGCCCCAGTTCGTCCGCTTCTGCATCTCCGTCGCCATGAACTCCGGCACCGTCGGCTGGCCCTGTCGCATCTCCCAGCCGCCACCCAGCGCCTTGTAAAGCGCGATCGCGTTCGACGACACGGCCGATCGCGTGCGAGCGAACTCCTCCTGCGTCTGCAGCAGCACGCGCTGCGTGTCGACGACCCGCTGGTAGTCGGTCGCCCCCTCGCGGTACTGCACCACCGCCAGCTTCATCGCCACCTCCGCCGCCAGCGCCGCGTTCTGCGCGTACACCGCCGCCTCCTCTTCCCGCAGGAATCCCGCCAGCTCGTCCTCGACCTCTTGCGCCGCCTTGAGCACCGTCTGCTGATAGTCGACGAGCAGCTCCTGATACCGCGCGTCCTGAACCCGCACGTTGTTCAAGATCCGGGGGTACTTGAAGATCGGCCAGAACAGCGATCCCCCCAGCGAGTACAGCAGGCTCGTCGGGCTCACCAGGTTCGCCAGCGTCGAATTCCCCGATTGCGCCCCTCCGCTGCTGCTCGTCTGGATCCCGATCGCTCCGGCCAGCACCAGGCTCGGATACAGCTCCGCCTTCGCCACGCCGATGTGCTCGCACTGCGCGATCGCCCTCAGCTCCGCGACGCGGATGTCCGGTCGCCGGCGCAGGATCTCCGCTGGAACGATCACCTCCAGCGGCGCCGTCATCATCGGGATCACGCTCGCCGCCGCCATCAGCCCAGTCCCCGTGCATCCCGTCGGCCTTCCCAAGAGCGTGCAGAGCGCGTTCTGCGATTGCCGCAGGCTCAGCGTCAGCTTCGGGATCGTCGTCCGCGTGCTCTCCAGCAACGTCGTGGCCTGGTTCACGTCCAGCTGCGACGTGGCCCCGTGCCGGTATCGCGACTCGGCGATGCGCTGGCCCTCCTCTTCGACGGCGACGTTCTGTTGCGCCTGCATCAGCAGCACCTCGAACGTCCGGATCTGCACGTACGTTCGCGCGACCTCCGCGCTCAGCGCGACCAGCGCATTGTCGTAATCGGCCAGCGTCGCGAAGTAGCTCGCCGTCTCCGCCCTCACCCCGCGCCGATACTTGCCCCAGAAGTCCACCTCCCAGACCGCGTCGAACCCCACCTGATAGTTCCCGAACTGGTAGTCGAGGCCCCTGCTGTTCGGCGCATGTTGGCTCAGCCCCACCGCCTCCGCGCTCGCGATCGGCCCAGGGTTCTCGGGAAACTGCAGCCCCACCGCCACGCCCAGCAGCGCGCGCGCCTCCAGGATCCGCAAGCCCGAGATCCGGAGGTCGAGGTTCTGCTTGTACGCCTCCTCGATCAGGTTATTGAGGGTCTCGTCGTTGAACGTCGTCCACCACGCCCGGTCGATCGAAGTCTGCCTCGCGACCCGCGCGCTCCCGCTCTCGCTCCAGCTCGCGTTCAGCGTGACCTCCGGCTTGACGTAGTCGGGACCCACCGAAGGCAGATCCGCACATCCGCTCGCCGCCAGATATGACAGCGCACAGGCACAGGCCATGACCCCGCGAGTTTCCGTTCCGGCGCTACCTTCTTTGGAAGAGCTCATGACCTGACTCATGGCGCCTCGAGTCTGCAGATCCCAGGCCACGCCAGATCTCCATGCTCGCGCCCGCCACCACGTCCGGGGGCACGCAAGCTATGCGTCTCGCCTTCGCCGAGCCGGCAGATTCTGCCCTCAGCTGCTCCCTAAGGGCGGCGATCGGCTTCAAGGAGGAAGGGACGATCCGACGCCCCTCGACGTGGTGGTCATCGACGAGATGGATCGCTTTCACCTCGTGAGAGCGCGCCGAAACGTTGGCACTGATCTGGCACCAGACCCTCGCAATGGGTGCCCAAACGATCACCTCGGAGCACGTCGACCTTGGCATCGAGCCTGGACCCGACTCGCCCGCTTCCGTCACCGAGCGGTTCTCGCTGACGAAGGGCGGTCCCTCACATTGGCTGTTCGCGCTCCTGGGCGGTGCCGATGATTATCACCTGGCTGTCCGCAGCGCCCTGTTCGCGGTCGCGGTGACCTGGCTCCCGATGTTCGTCCTCTCGCCGATGTTCGTCGTCTCGCTGATGCGAGGGCGGCCGACGGACCCGGGGCTCACGATCCCGTTCCTTCGAGACTTTGCCGTGAACGTCCGCTTCTTGATCACCCTTCCCATTCTCCTTCTCGCGGAGCCGTTCATCGACCGGAAGTGGCGACTGGTCATCGGTCACTTCCTCAAGTCCAAGCTGGTCACCGACCCGGACGTTCCGGCCTTCGAGGCGTTGCTCGCGAGGGTTCGTCGCTTGCGAGATCGCATCCTGCCCGAGCTGTTGCTCCTGTTCGGCGCGCTGTCGCCCTCGCTCTTCCTCTCGGACACGGAGGTTCTGATGACGGGCCTGTCCACCTGGCGCACGACGGGCGCCGGGCACAGCCACCTGACCATGGCCGGATTGTGGTTCAACTTCGTGAGCGCCCCACTCTTTCGCTTTCTCTTATTTCGGTGGCTCTGGCGACTGTGTCTCCTCACGCTCGTTCTTTGGCGCGCGTCACGCTTGAAGCTGTACCTCGTCGCGACCCACGCCGATCTGGCCGCTGGCCTCGGCTTTCTGTCGTTCGTTCCCAGGGCCTTCAGCCCGATCGTCTTCGCGGGCGGGACCGTGATGGCGGCTCAGGTCGCGAACGCCATCGCCTATGAGGGAGAGACCCTTTCGTCCATGAAGCTCCCCCTCATCACGTATGGCGTGTTCGCGATCATTCTTCTGGTGGTTCCGCTGACAGTGGTCACATCCACTCTGCGGGCCGTCAAGAACAAGGCGCTGTTCGCGTACGGCGCCCTCGTCACCATTCAGGACCAGCAGTTCGATCAGGCATGGATTCGAGGCGTTCATCCGCCGGGCATGGCCATCTTGGGTGACGCGGGACCCTCGTCCCTCATCGATCTCGGGAGCAGCTTCGTCAACATCAAGCGCATGAGCATCGTGCCGCTCGACAAGCACGCCCTGCTGGTGTTGAGCGCCGCGGCCGCGGCGCCCATGCTGCCGTTGATTCTTTGGGCGACGCCGGCGGAGGAGCTGCTCCGCATGGTCATGCAGATGCTCCGTTGAGCTCTCGGCTCCAGAGAGCTCTCGTGATCGTGGCGGCGCTCGCCACCATCCTCGTGGCGACACCTCACGCGTTTGCGTTTCAGCTCGAGGGCCACGAGGTCATCGAGGCCGCGGCGGACAAGCGGTTGCTCGCGCTCGACGTCGTCCCCGGCACGACCGTGTCGGGCCGGGCGTTGCTCGCGACGCTCATCGCGACCGGCGTCTTGGCGGCGCCTCCCTGCTTCGATCGTAACCATCTCCGCGGCGACTGCGGCGGCACGCAGCGGCTCGAGCTCCCTTTGCAGTACTGGCCTCTGGTCCGGTCGGGGACGCCCGACCTCGTCATCGATCGGCAACTCGGCCAGCGTGGTCAATGTCAGCACTTCATGGCGCGGACCAGCGACGGGTTGTCGCCGGTCGACCCGCGCTTCGGCGCGCCTCGGGACCTGGCGACCACCGCATACTCGCGCTGCATCCGCATCGCGGGCGTCGTTTTCGACGGGATCTTGCGCGACCCGTACCTCGCGGCGTGGCGCCTGGCCGGAACCTACGTCCTCATGCACGCCATCGAGGATTCCTTCTCGGCCGCGCACGCCAATCGAGACGCGCAGTTCAAAGTTGTGCACCTGCTGTCCTGGACGCTGCTCGACTGGCCCCGGTACGCGATGCACGGGGGCGGGCGCCTCTCGGCGCCGACCCACCACGCGGTCACCGACCACCGCGACGACGACTACGTACGATGGGACGCGCGCACGCTCGAGGGCCGCGCCTGTCGCGACTTCCACAACCCCTACGCCTATCCCGAGGAGTGCCTCACCGAACGCGCGCAGGCCGCCGTGGCCGCGATCGTCGACTACCTCGTCGTCATCTACCGAATTCGCGAGCGCGCGAGCGCGCAGGGGAAGCAGGCATCGCTCTTCGAGTCATCGTCGTCATCGGCGGATGATGCCTCCCTCTGGCTCGGGTACCTGCGCGCTCACATCTCGAGCGTCGCCGCGCCGGTCGAGCTGCCGACCGAGTCCCAGTCACCGCTGCCGCGGCCCGACGTCTTCTTCGGGGCTCAAGGGGTGGGCGGCCGCCACGCGCTGGGCGCGGGGCTCTGGACAACCCGGCTCTTTTACGGCCCGGCGCTTCCGTTCGCGCTCGGCGTGTCTGCGACCGCCGGCTACGTTCGCGACGACGGGGTCGATCAGCTCGGCGCCAGCGCGAGCCTGAGCCTGGTCCTGCCGCTGCTCCGCCGCTTCAGCATCGGCGCCGCGCCCGCGGGCGTCCGGTTGGCGTGCGATCCGCGCTTTCAGCGCTGTGCGGCGGACGTCGTGGCCCAGCTCGGCGTGCTGCTCGTTCCCCTCGGTGATTCAGGGTGGCTGGGCGTCGAGGGGCCGCGGTGGTCGTGGACCGAGCGGGCGATCGGTACGTCGTGGTTCGGGCTGGCGCTCGGTTGGTCGCACGAGCGGGGCTCGCATCCGGAGCCGGTCAGCGCCGACGCAGTCGCGACGTGGGACCCGCCGCGCCCCGACGAGGTTCGGGCGTATCGGAGCGCCCGCTCGACCCGCGTCGTCTATCTCGCGACGACCGTCGCCTCGGGCCGGGACCGCTCGTTCGGCGGCGTCGGGTTCGACTGGCGTCGCGATCGCGACCCGTGGGACCGGCGCGCGGGTTTCGCGCCCGAGCTGCAGGTCGAGGTGGACACGGGCGCGACCGCCGACGAACGGCGGGGCGGCGCCGTGGCGCTGGCGCCGATGCTGAGGGCCTACGTGCTGCCCAACCGGCTCGCGCTGACGGCGGCGCCGGCGCTCGTCCGTGTCGGACTCTCGGAGGGGAGCACGGTCACCTTGGACGTCGGCGGCCGCGCCGGCATCGTGCTCGAGGTCGGACGCCTCGAGCTCGCCGTCGATTCGCCGCCGCTGTCATACGTTTCAACGGCGCGCTGGCACGCGCTGCCCTTCACCGTGCGGCTCGGGCTGCGAATCGACTGACCATCGTCATCGTCACGAAGCATTCGAAGGGCACGGGCGTTGCACCTCCCCAAGGTGAATCGTGAAGTCCGAAGTCACCACTCGGTCCCGCGCATCGGCCGCGACGGCCCCGCTGGTGGTCGTCGCGCCCGAGCTGATCCGCATAGAGAACAAGCTGGTTCGCCTCGAGCGCGGCATGCGCCGGGCCATCAGTCGCGTGGGTCCCAAGCGACGCGACAGCGCCAAGAACCTCGTGCATTACGTCGCGCTGAGGCAGCAAGACTTGCGCGATCTACAGGGCCAGCTCTCGAAGAGGGGCCTCTCGTCCCTCGGGCGCTCCGAGAGCTGCGTGATGGAGAGCCTGCTTCAGGTCTCGGAACGTGCCCACGAATCGCTCGCGCTGCGTGGCAATGAGGTCGCGCGGCGACAGCTCGCGCGCCTGGAAAAGCGGCGTGACGCCATCTCGTGGGAAGCGGCGAATACGACTCTGCACCGGAACACCCACGAGGTTCTCGGCCCGAAGCCCGCAGGCCGGCACATTTACATCATGGTAACGGCGCCCTGCGCGAAGGAGGCCGAGCGCGCCTGGATGGTGAAGATGCTCAACGCGGGGATGAACGTCTTGCGGATCAACTGCGCCCACGAAGGCGAGCGCGAGTGGCGCCAAACCATCCGCGCGCTGCGGGCCGCGCGAAGCGATACCGGACGGAAGTGCCGGGTGCTGATGGACCTCGCGGGGCCAAAGATACGCACCGGCCCCATCGCGAGCGCGCGCAAGATCGCGACCTGGAAACCCGCGAAGGACGAGCTAGGGCGGGTCGTGGCCCCCGCCCGCGTCGTGATCGGTCGGGCCTCCGCGCACACGGGCTCGGGCGCTTCCTGC
>DATKFA010000236.1:0-2704 GCA_035511715.1 Candidatus Acidiferrum sp.
TGACCTCCGCGAAGGCGTCGTCGGACGACAGGGTGGGCACGACGCGATTATGCGTCCGGAATGGGCCCGGGATCCATCGTGGTCCAGTTAAGGAGGTACTGACTTTCCGGGCGAGTGCCGGCACTCGCGGGTTTGGAGTGCCGCTGCCGGGTCGGTTAAGTTGGCGGCGGGATGGCGCGCCGATCGATCGTGTGGGTTAAAGACGATCCGCCTGGTGCTGAGTTCGCCTCGGTCAGCATTTCTCGTGACCGCCTGAGCGCCTCCGGCACAGCGATCGGTTCGTCGCCATCTGGATATCGGCTCGACTACAAGCTCGAGACTGGCCCGGAGTTCGTCACCAAAAGACTCACCGTCGCGGCACGCGGTGACGGCTGGCGGCGGAGACTCGATCTGACGCGCCTGCGTTCCGGTCGGTGGCTGTGCGCGGGGGTCATAAGCGAAATGAGCGCCGTGCGCGGCGCGCTGGATTGTGACCTTGCGCTTTCGCCCTTGACCAACACAATGCCGGTGCTGCGCCACGGACTCCTCGAGGGCGGTGGCCCGCACGAGTTCCTGATGGCGTGGGTGTCGGTGCCGGACCTGCGTGTGATCCCGAGCGTTCAGCGCTACCGGTTCGTTCGCAAGTCCGGCGCGTTTTCGATCGTGAGGTACGAATCCTCGTCCCGCGACTTCGTTGCCGACCTGACTTTCGATGAGGAGGGACTCTGCCTTGACTATCCTGGCATCGGGCGGACCGTTTAGCGTCGCGCCCTGCCTAAACGGCGACCTCCTCGGGGGTCTTGACCACAGGCAGCTCCGGCAGCCGCGGTCTGACAGGTTCGACGCCGAGGTCGCCTAGACCGATCCGCGCGTACAACCAGCGCAGCGGCCGCGGCGCCCACCAGTTCAGGTCGCCGAGCAGGCGCATGACCGCGGGCACCACGAGCGTGCGCACGATCGTCGCGTCGATCGCCACCGCGATGGCCAGCCCGATGCCGATGGCCTTGATGATCACGACCTCCGCGAGGCCGAAGGCCATGAACACTACGAACATGACCGCGGCGGCGCCGGTGATCAACCGTCCCGTCCGCTCGAGCCCGCTCGCCACGGCGGCCGTGTTGTCGCCGAGCCTGACGTACTCCTCGTGCATACGGCTCACGAGCAGGACCTCGTAGTCCATCGACAGGCCGAACACGATCGAGAAAAGGATCACCGGGATGCTCGGGTCGAGCGACTGCGGCGTGAATCCGAGGATGTTCGAGAAGTGGCCCTGCTGGAAGATGAAGACCAGCGCGCCGAACGACGCTCCGATCGACAGGAAGTTGAGGATCACGGCCTTGAGCGGCAGCACGACCGAGCCGGTCAGCAGGAACAGCAGGATGTAGGTCGCTAGCACCACGCTTCCGACCGCCAGCGGGACCTGGTCGTAGATGAACTTGATCACGTCGACGTCGACGGCCGTCTGCCCGCCGACCAGCACCTGGCCGCCGCTCACGCCCTGGTCGGCGCGCATCGCCTTGAGGATGTTGCGAGCGGTGTCGGAAGAGGGATCGGCGCTGCTGGTCGCCTGGATCAGCACCATCGTCTTGCCGACTGTGCTCGCGACGAATGGTCGCGCCGACGTGGGGATGTTGCTCGGGTCGCCCGTGTACATCTGCTCGTAGTCGTACAGGCCGAGGTTGGGGCTGAGGTCGTAGATGGAGGTCGTCTTGATCACCCCCGGGATCTGCGCGATGCGCTTGTCCAGCGCGTACTGGTCCTGGACGCGGTTCGCGGTCAGCGGAGATCCGTCCGGATAGCTGACGACGATGTTGTAAGTGGTCTCTCCCTGCCCGGGAAAGTCCGCGATCAGCCGGTCGTAGCCCTGGCGCGCTTCGAGGTGAGTTGGCAGCATGTCGACGTTGCCGTTGGCGAGGCGAAGGCTGTAGAAGGGCAGCGACGCGATGACGAGGAACGCGACCGTCGGCACGAGCACGACGATCGGGCGCTTCATCACCCACGTGGCGAGGCCGTGCCAGAAGCCGCGCTCGGTGCCGCCGCGGCCCACCGAGCCGAAGCTCAGCCGGTTGACACTGGGGCCGATGACAGAGAGCAGCGCGGGCAGGAACGTGAGGCCGTAGATCACCGCGACCGCGACGACGATCGCGCCCGCGGCGCCCATCGACGCCATGAATGTGCCCTGGAAGAAGAGCATCGCCGAGAGTCCGACCGCGACCGTCAGGCCGGAGAACGTGATGGCGCGGCCCGCCGTGGCGATGGTGGTCGAGATCGCCGCCTCGCGGCTCGCGCCCTTCGCGAGCTCGTCGCGGAACCGGTTGACGATGAACAGCGAGTAGTCGATCGAAACGCCGAGTCCGATGAGGGTAACGATGTTCAGCGCGTACTGCGAGACGTCGGTAAATCGGTTGAGGAAGAAGGTGCCGCCGACACCGCCGACGATCGTCAGCAGGCCGACGCCCAGCGGCAGACCCGCCGCGACGATGCCTGCAAAGATCAGGACGAGCAGGATGAGGGTCAGCGGCAGCGAGACGAACTCGGCGCGCTGAAGGTCAGACTCAAGCGTGGTGTTGAAGGCTTTGTTGATCGGCACGAACCCCGTGCCTGTGACGTGCAGCGTGCTCGACTGCACCTTCCCGCGTAGGTCCGTGTAGTCGCTCCACGCCCTGGTGCCGGTGGAGTTGAGCTCGACGATGACCAGCGCCTCGTGCCCGTCCTTGGACGTCAG
>DATKFA010000237.1:0-3913 GCA_035511715.1 Candidatus Acidiferrum sp.
CTGGTCGCATACGGCGCTCCCACCCAGGAGCTGTGGATCGATCGCTTGCGCCCACGCCTGGCCGTTTCGGTCGCGATGGGAGTGGGGGGCGCGTTCGACTACCTGACCGGCCGCGTGCCGCGCGCCCCCGCGTGGATGCGCCGTTCCGGGCTCGAATGGCTGCACCGCCTGGTGCGCCAGCCGTGGCGATTCCGGCGGATGACGGTTCTCCCGCTCTACGCGCTGAAGGTCCTGAGCACACCCAAGTAAGATCAGCCGCCGTGCTGAGCGTCGTGATCCCTTGCTACAACGAGGAGCAGCGGCTGCCCCGCACCGTCGAGCTGATCGAGCGATACCTCGACGGCAAGGAGACGGCCTACGAGCTCATCCTGGTCGACGACGGCAGCGTCGACGGCACCCGCGCGGTCATGGACGTTGAGGCAAGACGACACGCCGGCGTCCGGATCGAAGGCCTGCCGCACAACCGGGGTAAAGGTCGAGCGCTCGCGGCGGGCGTCGGCGCCGCGACGGGCGACGAGATCCTCGTCACCGACGCCGACCTATCGACGCCGATCGAGGAGCTGGACAAGCTCCAGGCGGCGCTCCGCAACGGGGCCGGGATCGCGATCGGCTCGCGCGCGCTGCGGGCCTCTCGAGTCGAGGTTTCGCAGCCCTTTTATCGGGTCGTCATGGGCAAGGGATTCAACCTCATCGTCCAGGCGGTGCTGCTACCCGGAATCTGGGACACGCAGTGCGGCTTCAAGCTCTTTCGCGCCGACGTCGCTCATCAGGTCTTCGCCCACCTGATCACCGATGGCTTCGGCTACGACCCAGAGGTGCTGTACCGCGCGCGCAAGCAGGGCGTGAAGATCGCCGAGGTGCCGGTCGTGTGGCGCAACTCGGCGCCGACGAAGGTGAGCGCGGTGCGCAGCTCATTCGACATGCTCAAGCACGTTGTTCGCTTGCGGTTCGTCGTATGAGTGAGCGCCGGCTGACCGAGCGCAGATCCCTGCCGACGGAGGCAGTGGTCGTGATGCCGACCTACAACGAGCGCGAGAACCTCGACCGCGTCGTGTCCGGTGTCAGGCACCTCGGCCACGATGTGCTGATCGTCGACGACGCGTCGCCCGACGGCACGGGTGAGCTGGCGGACGCCCTGGCCGCGGCCGACCCCGGCGTCCGGGTGCTGCATCGGGAGCGGAAGCTCGGACTGGGAAGCGCCTACGGCGATGCCTTTCGCATAGGCCTCAGGGAGGGCTCGCGCCTGTTCGTGGAGATGGACGCGGACGGCTCCCACCGCTCCGCTGACCTCAACCCGATCATCGACGCCGCGCGAGGAAGTGGCGGCCTGGCGATCGGGTCGCGCTACATGCCGGGCGGCAGCATCATCGGCTGGCCTGTGCACCGTCTCCTCCTCTCACGGGGCGCCAATCTTTACTGTCGGGCTCTGCTGCGCCTGCGGGTCCGCGACTGCACGTCAGGCTTTCGCTGTTACTCGCGCGACCTGCTGGCGAGCATGAAGCTCGACACCGTTGTGTCCCAGGGATACTCGTTCCAGATCGAGATGGTCAATCGCACGGTACGGCTCGGGTACCCGGTGGTGGAGGTGCCGATCCGTTTCGAGGATCGGGTCGCCGGCGCGTCGAAGGTTTCCCAGGGAGAGATCACCCGCGCGCTCTGGACGGTTGTACGGCTGAGCATGTCGCGATGAAGACCATGGAAAGAGTCCTCCCCACTGGTGGGGAGGTGGCGGCGCAGCCGCCGGAGGGGGGGAGCCCTCCCTCAGGCCGCTGGGCAGATTGGCGATTGCCGCTCATACTGGGCGCCGCCCTCGCCGCCGTCACCGCCATCCCGTACGTCTACGCCTACGCCGTCCAGCCGTCCGGACACGTCTTCGTCGGGTTCTTCTACCTGTGGGACGACGCCACGACCTACCTGGCGAAGATGCGCGAGGGGTGGGAGGGATCGTGGGCCTGGCAGAACCGCTACACGACCGAGTCGAGCCCGACAGCGTACCTCTTCCTTTTCTGGATCTTCCTCGGCCACGTCGCCGCTGTCACGCACCTCCCGCTGATCGTTGTGTTTCACCTCGCGCGGGTGGCGGCCGCGTTCGCGCTGATGGCGGCGGGCTGGCTGTTCATCACGCATTTCGTCGCCGACCGGACGGCGCGGCGCTTTGCGATCTTCTTCCTGGCTTTCGGGCTGGGTCTGGGGCTGGTGATCTGGGCGGTCGGAAAGCCGGTGGTGTTTGACGGGCCGACCGAGGCCCTCGACCTACGCATGCCGGAGCTGAGCGTTTTCTACTCGGTCCTGGCGCTGCCGCACTTCGCGTGGTCCGGGGTGTTCGCCGCCCTTGGCGTACCCCTGACGCTGAAGGCGATCCAGCGCGGAAACATCACGCTGGGACTGCTCGCGGGCCTCGCCTGGCTCGGCCAGGCATCGATCCATCCCCAGATGCCGGTCCTGATGGGCGGGGCCGCGCTCGTCGCGACGATCTGGCGGCGGCCGGAGACCGCGCGAGGCTGGTTCGCCGGCGGGCTCGCGTTCGCCGTGCCGGCGCCCTACGTCCTTTATTCGTATCTCGCGTTCGTGGGCAACCCGGAGGTTTTGCGCTGGACGTTCCACTCCAAGAATGCCGTCGCCCCCGAGACCATCAGCCTCCTGGTGGCGCTCGCGCCCCAGCTCCTGCTCGCGGCGTTCGGCGTCCCCGGCGCGATTCGACGGCGCACACGCGAAGACGTCTTCCTGCTCGCCTGGCTGGTCCTGCTGGCCGGGATCCTGTGGCTGCCCAATCCGGCGGGCGACCTGCGCCGGCGCTTCTTCGACGCGATCTACCTGCCGCTGGTCGTGCTGGCGGCGAGGGGGATGTACGAGGCGATCGTGCCGCGCCTTCGCAGCATTCGAGCGAAGCGGCTCATTCCTTTCTCTTATGTGACGGTGTCCGCCATCGGCAGCGCGTTCCTGCTCCTGGCGCCGCTTTCCGTCGCGACGCAGCCCCAGTACGCGATGACGACGGCGGAGCACGACGGGCTGAGCTGGCTCGGCTCACAACCGTCTGGTCGTGTGCTGTGCATGCCCGGGGTGGGCCTGTACGTCCCGGCCTACAGCTCGGACACCGTCTACGTCGGTCACTACGACGAGACGTTCGACTTCGCGACCAAGACCCAGATCGCCGGAGACACGCTGACCGGCAAGACCGACATCGCGCTGTTCGACAGCGCCAACAACATCCGCTACGTGGTCTGGACCAGCGACCTTCTTTCGCCGCCGCCGGCGGTCCTGGGGCCCCCCGCGTACGACTCGCCTGACTTCAAGATCTGGAAGCTTTTTTGACGTAGATGACGGCGACGGAGTCCTGGTAGACGAGCGTCCAATCCGGCTCGTCCGCGAGCACATTCGCCAGCGCCTCGCCCTTGTTGTAGACGACGTAGTCGACCTGGTAACGGTCGAGGATCTGCTTCCAATCGGGCCGCAGCGTCTGGACGTCTTCGTACTGGTTCAGCAGGGGATCGCCCATCAGCGCCGCCTCGCCGAAGATGAAGACCTGGCGGTTCTTCTGCGGGTAGAAGCGATAGGCGAGGTAGCCGCCCCATCCGTACTGGTTGTACATGTGGGTGCCGACGTCGGGGTGGGCGGCAAGCCAGTCGGCTGCGCCGGTCGGATAGCTGGAGGCATCGAGCTCCTGCTGCCGCATGGGGGAGAGCTCGTTGCTCACCCGGAGCGCAGTCGCGCCGATGATCACGACCAGCACCAGCGCTGTCACGACCGCGAACGAGGGTCGCGCGGGACGAGTGAACGACCACTTGCGCGCGGCGCTGAACTCCTTCCACCACGATCCATAGGTGGTGATCAAAACCGGCGTCGTCGCGGCGACGAACAACGCGATGTTGCGCACCGACTGCAGGGCCAGAAAAAGCGCCACCGCCGTCAACAG
>DATKFA010000238.1:0-7582 GCA_035511715.1 Candidatus Acidiferrum sp.
CATCGCTCTTGCCGTTGATGACCTTGATGACGAGGTGACCGGAGCCCGGCTTGCTGTTCGCTCCGGCCTGCGGCGGCGGGCACGTCCAGTTGTACGCCTGCGGCGGCCCGAAGCCGTCATAAAAACCCGGAGCCACCATCCAGGCGGCGACCAGGTACGCAGTGGCCGCGACGGCGAGAATGGCGAGTCGCTTCACAACGTCACGTCGGCGATGACGTGCGCGATCACCGGCGCGACCAGGTCCTTGCACGCCCATCGCCACAGCGCCAGCAGCAAGCCGGCCGCTGCGACGGCGCCCAGGAATTCGGGTGGATGCGACAGCGCGTGGGCCAGCGTCCACAGAAGGGTCGAGCCGAGCACGGCGACGGGCGCGCCGCCCACCTCCTCCAGCGCCGCATACAGGGCGCCCCGGAACGCGACCTCCTCCCCGATCGAGACCGCGACCGCGGCCAGAGCCAGGCCCGCGGGCAGGATCGGCGCCGCGCCTGGCCGCACCGCCGCCGGCAGGAGCAGGACCGCCCCGAGCGCAAATCCCCCGAGCAAGCGGAAGACCAGCCGCGACCTGCCCAGGCCGAGCCTTTCGGCCGGCCACCCCCACGCCACCAGGAGCAGCGCTGCTCCCCCAAGCGCAAGCGCCGGCAGCGCGAGCCCCGGGGTCCGCATCAAAAGCACCCTCGACCACTCGACGATGAGCACATAGCCGCTGATAACCAGGGCGCGCGCGAGCAGGCTGAACCTGGGGGCGACCGAGATCACCGAAAAAGACTAGATAGTCGAGGCGGGTCCAGGCGCGGGATTGGGCTCGAGCACAACGGGCGGTCGCGGCGCCTGGTCGAAGTTGAAATCCCCCGCGAGGTCGCCTAGCTGCGAGGCGCTCTCGCGAACGTCCGGACGCGAGTCGGGCCGGCCGTCGCTCGTCGGGTCCAGCCGCTGGCCGCCCAGGAAGACGTCCTCGATGAACTTGGCGTAGGCGTCGTGGCTCAGCGTCTGGTGGTCGATGTAGCCCCGGCGCGCGTAGGGGCTGATCACGATCCCAGGCACGCGCAGCCCGTAACCGGCGCCGTCGACCGACGGCGGAACGACGTGATCGTAGAAGCCACCCCAGTCGTCCCAGGTCAGAAAGATCGCGGTCGACGACCAGTCGGAGCTGTTCATCACCGCGTTGATCAGGGTCGTGACGTACGCCTGCCCCGCGGACACCAGGCCGGGCGGGTGCTCGCTCACCGCGCCGTTGGGCGTGACCCAGCTCACAGCCGGCAGGGCGCCGGCTTTGGCGTCGGCATAGAAGTGGTCGATGGTCTGCACGTTTGAAACCTGTCCGTCGTTGCGCACGTCGGTGAACCCCGGCAGTGGGTTCCAGATGTCGGGTGTGCCGACGCGCTGCTGTTTGGCGGGGCAGGTCGCGGCGTCGTCCTCGCAATCCGGCGCCGTGCCCTCGGCCACGTAGTACTTCCAGCTGATGGAGTGCTTGAAGAGCAGGTAGGTCAGGGAGGTCCACGCGAAGTTGCGCGCCGCCTGGTTGTCACCGTTGATCTTGCCCGCGCTTGCCCCGACGTTGTCCCCGGGCGAATCGATGTTGGTCATGCAGCTCATCGGGTCCGCGACTTTCGAACACCTGGCCGACCACTCCGACACCAGGTACAGGTGCTCGGGAAAGCTCCACGACGCGTTCGGTTGAAACATGTGGTCCTGCAGAACGAAGTCGCCGGCGTAGGTCCAGTAGTTCGGAATGTCGCGCGCGTCCTTGTATCCCATCACGTCGGTCTTGACGGAGTTGGTGCAGCTCGGATCGACTGCTTCGACGCAGCCTTTGCGTCCACCCTCGGCCTGGCCGATGAAGCCGTTCATCAGGCCTCCGTTGATGTCGGCCGAGGCGCTGGTGCTGCCGTGCGGTCCGCCGCCGTTCTTATCGGTCGCGTCGTGGTAGGGCTTGACGCAGCCGCCGTTGGCGGGGTCGGGCGAGCACACGGTGAACTGACCGCTTTGCCTCGGCAGCCCGTCTGCTCCGGGATACAGCCCGAAGTATTCGTCGAAGCTTCGGTTCTCCTGCATGATCACGACGATGTGCTTGATCTTCTGCAGACCGGTGCCACCGCTCGTAGGTGATGGCGACTGCACCGCGCTGGGCTGGTTGGCACACGAGACGAGAAAAAGCGCGGCAAGCAAGACGTAAGACACATGACGCATGGGGCGAAGCCTAGGTAGGCGGACCCGCGAATCTATCCGCGATTCGTCAAAACTATGTCAGCCGCTCCGGCGCCGAGTAGACATTGAACCGCTCGCCGCGCAGAAAGCCGACCAGGGTCTGGTTGAACTCACGCGCGAGCGCCACAGCCAGGCTTGACGGCGCTCCGACCGCCGCCAGCACCGCGATGCCCGCGTTGATCGATTTCTGCACGATCTCGTAACCGGCTCGACCGCTCACGACGAGCACCGTGTCCCCCAGCGGGAGCCGCCGGTCGAGCAGCATGCGGCCCACGACCTTGTCGACCGCGTTGTGACGTCCGATGTCCTCGCGGACGCAGACCAGCTCGCCGCCTGGACTGAAGAGCCCCGCACCGTGGAGGCCACCCGTGCGGTCGAACACGCCCTGCCCCGAGCGCAGTCGCTCGACCAGCGACGGCAGCAGGCCCGGGTCGACGGACGGCCCCGGAGGCAGAACCGCCAGGTCGCGCCGCAGATCCTCGATCAGCACCGCGCCGCAGACGCCACACGCCGAGCTGGCGAGCATCGACCGCTCCGGTCTCCGTCGCGGCGCACGTGCGAGGTGCACGTCCACCTGGTTCGACTCGACGATCGATGCTTCGACGCGGACTGTGCTCGCGGTCTCGTCCGATTCCGCGCTGATTCGCACCTCCTTGACGTCGTCGAGCGAGCGCACTATGCCCTCGGCGTAGAGCAGGCCCAGGGCGAGCTCCACGTCCTCGCCGGGGGTGCGCATCACGACCGACAGCTCTGTGCCGTCGAGCAGCAGCTGCAGCGGCTCCTCCATGACCACGGCGTCGGGCGAGTCGGTCCACTGGCCGCCGGCCCACTTTCGGACCCGGATGTCGGGCGCCGCCGGTCGCGTCATTCGTTGGCGACGCGCAGGTGCCGCGCGCCGCGCGGTACGCCGGTCGTGATCGCGAACCCGCGCCACGACGTGACGCGCTCGGGCTTGAGGTCGATCACGTCAGGCACTTCCGATGGGCGCAGTCCGTAGCGCTCTGCGATCGCCCCGCCGTCGCTGGAGGGCGCGAAGGTGCCGCGCACGCAAGCGCCGACCATCTGCGAAGGGCGGAAGCGGTGATGCCACTCGACGACGAGCGCTCCGGGGGCGCCGATCCGGGGCCGGCCGCTCGAGGGGGCCAGGCTGACAAGCCCGCGCTCGACCTCCCAGAACGCCGGGCGCAGGACGGGCATCCCGCCCTCGATCCAGCATGCGTACCCGCGCGACACCCCCGCCAGGCGCCTGCTCACCTCCGCGGGCACCGCCGGGACCCTCGCCGCCTGCGCGGAGGGAAACGGGGCAGTTGCTATCAGATCCGCGTCGCTCAGCTTCAGCCGGAGGACGACCCGGTTGTAGGGCATCCATTCCCGCGGCAGCCGCAGCAGGTCGAGCACGTAGCCCGCGAAGAATGGAGCGTTGCGCATCGCGTAGCCGGCCATCCCCAGGAAGTAGCCGGGACCCTCGAGCACCGCGCGAACGTCGTTGGAGAGCGAGAGGGGGTCGAACACCTCCAGCGCCCCGCGCATCAGGACCGCCTGCGACCCACCGTCCACGAGAAAGGCCGCCCGCGGATCGCGCTTTGCGAGCACGGTCTTGGCCGCGTAGCGCGACGTGGTCATCCAGATCGCGCCGCCGGCGTAGCTGAATACGGCCGGGTTCACCAGCGGCGTCCGGCCGGCGCGCAGCGCGAGCATGCCGATCGAGGCGCCGCCAAGGATCTTCCCCGCCTCGCGGGTCAGCTTCATCTTTGAGAAACTCTAGGCCTCGAGCACCTCTTTGATGTCTTCGAGGGCGCGCTCCAGCCGGTCGCGGACCAGGCCGTCCATCCGCCGGGCCACCGCCGCCCCGATCACGGAGGCCGGCGGCTCATACGCGATCCGCAGCTCGATCCGCACGCCGCCCGCCACCTCGCGGAACGTGAACCCGCCGTCCTGCCTGATCAGCCCCGACTCGGAAACCCAGCCGATCTCCCGCGGGCGCTGCCACCGGTCGAGGCGCAGCACGTTCTTGAGGGGGACCCCGAACGCGGTCATCTCCACGCGGTACCTGGCGCCGGCGCCGGTCGTCTTGCCGCCGATCGGCTCCCAGCGGCTCACGCCCTCCAGCACGTCCGCGACGTGCTGGTAATCGGCGAAATAGTCGAATGCACGCTCGGGCGTGGTCTTGACCGTCACTGCCGCCGAGAACTCGAACCGTGCCACTCCAACGAAGATATGGGAGTGGTCACCTGGAGCGGAGACGCGATCACCACCTCGGACTCGGTCGAGGTCGCTCGACCGCTCAGCGGCGCCCAGCTTCGAGACGCCTACATCGACTCGGTACAGGACCTGACCCTCGGTCTCGTCCGCTTTCGCGACAACTCGTGGCGGATCGGACCGGTGGATCTCCTGCGCTTCGGCGACGAACGGATCGGGGGCGACTTCGTCGAGTGGCCCATCGATGGCGGCCTTCTCGCCAGGCCGGGTGGTGTGTGGCGAATCGAGTCGAAGGACGGAGAGGTCAGCGCGGCGGCCACCGGCCACCGCCCGGTGATCCCCAGACCCCTCTATGACGTCAGCCATTTCCAGGTCCACCAGCTCGCCACGCGTCTTTACCTGCTGGGGCTCCGAGAAAGCGATCCGCCTCCAGGCTTCGAAGCCCCGCGTGAAGACCGGGTGAGGGCGGCCGCCGTCGACGTGGCGTTCTGCCTGACCATCGCGCGCGTCACCGGCCGGCGACGTCTGGGCCGAACGCTGGTCATCACCGCCGCTTATCACGTCGCGTGCTGGAGCCTATTCGGCCGGACGCTCGGGGGCGTGGTGCTGCGCGAACGGGTGGTCAGCCTCGACGGTTCGCGACCGACCGCGACGCAGTCGCTGCTGAGGCTGGCGCTCATGCCGCTGTCGTGGATTTCGCGCCGGCCGCTGCACGATGAGGTCGCGCGCACGACCGTGATCCGCGATTGATTTCGCGCCGGACGGCCGGAATGAATCCGGCCTGAAGCTGCACCTCGTCTCACTGAAAAAAAGAAAAGGGGCGGCATTTGCCGCCCCTCGAGGGTCACTACGGAAGAACTCTTACGCGCGAGCTCCGCTTGACATGGTGCCGCCCTGCATGAACAGAGCCGGCTTGTTCGGATAGAGCACGAGCACGATCGCGGCGACCAGGATGGCGATTATGAACGCGACGATGTCGAACACACCGAGCACGATCAACGTGAAGACGTTGTAGACGATCTCGAGGACCGCGTAAACGATGATCGCGCGGACCCAGCTGATGTTGGCGACCGGATCAAATCCCGCGATCATGAGGCCCGCACCAAACGCGATTCCCGCAACTGGAGCGGTGGCGGCGCCGGCAATGCCCTGGTTCGTAGGAATGAGGTTGACTCCGATGAACGTCGCCGCCGAGCTGACCACGAGCAAGATCCCCATGACCCACATGAGAATCTTCAGCGCCAGGGGATTCCACTTTGCCACTACTTGCCTTCCTCCATTTTCGACCGCGGGTGGATTGAATTGCGCCGAACGGCGGCCGTTTTCAGGTGCAACTTATAGGCTGATTGCACGCAATTAGCAACACATTAGGAAGCAAATACTTGCGCCCCTCGCAGCCACACGACCCGGGGCTTGAGCCCGTAAGCCCACGCGAAAGCCCCTTCATGCTCGGCTTCCCAGAGCACCAGGTCGGCCACCTTACGCGGGGCTACAACGCCCCGATCGGAGCGCGAAAGCGAGTACGCGCCGCCCAGCGTGGCCGCAATAAGCGAACGTTCGACTGACATCTTGAAAACCGCCACCGCGAGGGCGACGACCACGCTCATGCTCGTCACGCCGCTCGTGCCGGGGTTGTGATCCGTGCCCAGCGCGATCACCGCACCGGCGTCGATCAGCGACTTCACCGGTGGTAGCTTGCCGATGGAAAGAGCCGTGCCGGGCGCGAGCGTGGCCACGACGCCGGCCCGCGCGAGCGCGACCGCATCACCGTGGTTGGCGCGAAGAAGGTGGTCGGCCGAGACTGCGTGCAGCTCGGCGGCAAGGCGCGCGCCGCCGGTGCGCGCAAGCTCGTCGGCGTGCAGGCGCGGGCCGAGCTTCGCCTTGACCCCGGCCTTGAGGATGCTCCGCGACTGCGCGACGCTGAAGTAACCGCGGTCGCAGAACACGTCGCAAAAGCGCGCGCCCGCGAGGTACGCGTCCTCGCACCACTCCGCGACCTGCTTGGCGTAGGCTCCCAGCCGCGCCCAACGGTCGGGCGGCAGCGCATGCGCCGCAAGAAACGTGACCTCGATTCGCGGCAGGTCGTGGCGAGTCGCCAACCGCGCGAGGAGGCGGACGTTTTCGATCTCGCCCTCGCGCTGCAGGAGGTAGCCGGTCTTAGCTTCCACTGTCGTCGTGCCGCCCTCGAGCCACGACCACAGGCGGCGCGCGGTCGCGTCCTCGAGCTGACTGAGGGGTTCCTCGCGCGTGGCCTTGACCGTGGCGCGGATGCCTCCGCCCGCCTTTGCCACTTCTTCGTACGACGCGCCCGCGGAGCGCATGGCGACCTCCGCCATCCGGTCGCCCGCGTAGACGGGATGGGTGTGCGCGTCGATCAGCCCCGCCGTCACCAGGCCGCCGGCGCAGTCGTCTTCATCGACGACCGACTCCATGAGCTCTCGCGGCTCGTCGCCGTGCTTGCCCACCCACGCGATCTCTTCGCTGTCGCAGATGACCGCCGCGTCCTCGATCACGCCTGCCGCGGTGCCCGTGAAAAGCCGACCGATGTTGCGCAGCCGTCTCATCGCTGCATTACCGTTTCGCCGCCGACCACGACGTTTGTCACGTCGCGTCCGCTGAACGCGTAGATCAGCTGGGCGAGGCTGATCTCGCGCCGCTCGGCGTCGTCTCTCTGCAGAGTGACGAAATCGGCAAGCATGCCGGGGCGCAGCGCACCCGCGTCCCAGCCCAGGGCTCGCATCCCGTTGATCGTCGCCGCGCTGAACAGCTCTTCCGGCTCGTGCAGCACGCGTCGGCCCGTGGCGCGGCGCTGGTCGAGCTCGAGACCGCGTGCCTCTTCGACCACGTCGATGACCGCGTTCGAGTCGCTCCCGACGGCAAGTGCGCAGCCGGCGTCCGCCAGGGCGGTCAACGGACCGACCCGGTCGCCGAGGTCGCCCTCGGTGGTCGGACACGCGCACACGGTGACCTCGTTGTCGCCCAGCAATCTGACATCGCGGTCGCTGACGTGGATGGCGTGCACCGCGGTCAGGTCAGGGCCGAGGATGCCCTCGCGCTCGAGCAGCTCCGCCGGCGTGCAGCCCTCGACCTTTAGGCATTCTTCGACCTCCGCCGGCTGCTCTGCGAGATGGATGTGGAGCGGCGCCTTGCGCTCGCGCGCCCACGCGGCCACCACGCG
>DATKFA010000239.1:0-5235 GCA_035511715.1 Candidatus Acidiferrum sp.
CGACCCGGTGCTGATGGCCGAGTCGATCCGGCTGGGCGTGGACGGCGGACGCAAGGCGTACCTGGCCGGGCGCATTCCGCGACGATTGGACGCGAGCCCGAGCTCTCCAACGGATGGCGTGTCGCGCCCGAGCTAGTCGCGCCGGTGGCGATGGCGATCGTCTCCAACGCCGGCGCCGGGCTGCGAGCGGCGCCGCGAGCGACCATCCTCCAGCTCCGCGCTCCGCACCTGACTAGCGCGCAGGTCGAGGCGGAAGCAACGAAGCTCATAGGGGCGTCGCCTGTCCCGGTGGTCATCAGCTCGCGCGTCGACATCGCGGTCGCGTGCGATGCGGCGGGCGTCCACCTGCCAGAGCGGGACATAGCGACGAGCGAGGCGCGGAGGCTGATTGGGAAGCGGCTCGTGGGCCGATCGGTCCACTCCCTCGACGGCGCTGCCGCCGCCGAGAACGAGGGCGCCGACTACGTCATCTACGGCCCGGTCTGGGCGAGCGCCAGCCACCCAGGCGTCGCGCCTGTTGGCATCGACGCCCTGGCGGAGCTGGCTCTATCGGTGCGCATTCCCGTGCTTGCGATCGGCGGCGTGACCCCGGATCGGATCGCGGAGTGCCACCTCGCGGGCGCCGCTGGTTTCGCAGCAATTCGAATGTTCTTATGAGCGGAAACCAGCGGTTTCCGCTCATCGCGCCGTCGGCAAAGCCGACCCGGCCCTTCGGGCCGGGCAAGCGGCGCTGCTCACCTTCCAGAAGGTTGGGACGTTTTAAGGAGTGATCAGGCTGCAGGTCAACGGCAAGCAGGTCGAGCTGGAAGCGCCGATCCCGCTCGTGCTCTACATCGAAAAGCTCGGGGTCAATCCTCGAACGGTCGCCGTCGAGCACAACGGCGAGATCATCCAGCGCGCGCAATTTGCATCCGTGGTTCTCCAGGAGGGCGACAGGGTCGAGATCGTGCGGATGGTCGGCGGCGGCTCTTGGCCGGGCGCAAACAGCAGCTAGCCGGCGAGGCGTTCCTTGATCGCGGCCTCGGCCTCGGCGCGCTCGTCCCAGGGCTCCGAGCCGCGAGCGGTGCGCATCGAGCGCTCATGGCCCTTGCCCGCCAGAAGCACAGTGTCGCCGGGCTTTGCGATCTCGATCGCGCGACGGATCGCCGCGCGGCGGTCGATCACGACCTCGTAATCGCGGCCGGGTGCCTTGCCGCTGGCACCCGACTGCACATCGCGCGCGATCTCGACGGGGTCTTCGCTCAGCGGGTCGTCGGTCGTGATGATGAAGAAGTCGGAGAACTCGGCCGCCGCGCGCCCCATGCCGGGCCGGTCGTGGTCGGACCGCGCGGTCGAGCCGAAGACGGCGATCAATCGTCCTCGCGTGAACGGTCGGAGCTCCGCGAGCGCACTGGCTAGGGACCCGGCGGCGTGCGCGAAGTCGATGTAGACGCGAAAGTCCTGGCCGAGGTCGACGAGCTCCAGGCGACCGCGCACTCCTTCGAATCCGGCCAGCCCGTGGCCGACGTCCTCGACCGCGACTCCGAGAGCAAGGCATACGCCCGCGGCACATAACGCGTTGTAGATGTTGAACTTCGCCGGAACGTTGAGCGACACCTCGGTCTCGCCGAGAGGCGTCTTCATGCGAAAGCGCGAGCCCGAACCCGTGATCGAGAGTTCCAGGGGATGCAGGTCCGCGGCGGTCGTCATACCGTACGTCCACCGGCGCGCGATGGCGCGACGCGCAAGCCGCTCGTAGCTGACGTCGTCGCGATTGAGCACCGCGGTCTTCTCGATTCCCTTGTCCGCGGAGCGCGAGGTCAGGTCGATGAGCCGCGCCTTGGCCTCGAGGTAGTCATCCCACGACGCGTGGTAGTCCAGGTGGTCGTGACCGACGTTGGTGAAGGCCGCAACGTCGAACTCGCACGCGCGGACCCGCTCCTGTACGAGCGCGTGCGAGGTCGTCTCGATCACAGCGGCTGTGGCGCCGGCCTCCACCATGCGCGCCAGCCAGGCCTGCACCTCAGGCGCCTCGGTGGTCGTCTGACCGGTGACGTTGTCGACCTCGCGTCCGCTCACCTTGAACGCGACCGTGCTCATCGCGCCGGCAACGACGCCGCTCGCCTGCAGCACGTGCTCGGCCATGTGCGTGACCGTCGTCTTGCCATCCGTGCCGGTGACGCCCGCCAGCCTAAGCTGTCGCGACGGGCGCCCGTAGAGCTCGGCGGACAGCTCGGCCAGGCCGATGCGGGTCGAGGGAAGGCGGAGCACCGCCACGTCTTCGGGCACTGCCACCGGGCGCTCGAGCGCAACCGCGACCGCGCCATTTGCGATCGCGTCGCTCAGGTAGTGGTGCCCGTCGACATGGATTCCCCGCACCGCGACGAACAGGTCGCCCGGATTGACCCGTCGGGAGTCGTACGCGATGCCGGTCACCTCCACGTCCGGGCTGCCGTCGAGGACCGCGCCCGCGCCTCGCGCCAGCTCCCCCAGCCTCATATCTGCCGCCGAGCATAATCGCGCTGTGATCGCCGAGATCGGAGGGCATCGGTTCGAGTGGGGCTCGCGCACATATGTGATGGGCATCGTCAACGTCACGCCGGATTCGTTCAGCGGCGATGGTCTCGGCACCGACATCGACGCGGCGATCGAGCGGGGCCTGCGCATGGTGCGTGAGGGCGCCGACATGCTCGACGTCGGGGGTGAATCGACCAGGCCTGGGCACGAGCCGGTGACCGCCGCGGAAGAGATTCAGCGGACTGACGGGGTCGTGCGGGCGCTCGCCGCCGATGCTGGAGTGCCAGTCTCGATCGACACATATAAAGAGGAAGTCGCGGCGCGGGCAATCGAGGGTGGCGCCACCATCCTCAACGACGTGTGGGGGCTCACTCGCTCACCGGCGATCGCAGACCTGGCCGCGCGTCACGGCAGCGCGCTGGTCCTGATGCACAACCAGGACGGCACCGAATACCCCGGCGACCTCATGGAAGAGATCAAGAGGTTCCTTTCGGTGGCCGCCGCTCGCGCAATGGCGGCCGGTGTACCGCGCGAGAAGGTGATCCTCGACCCGGGCATCGGCTTCGGCAAGACCGCCGACCACAACTGGGAGGTCATGCGGCGCCTCGAGGAGCTGAGGGAGCTCGGGCACCCGATCCTGATCGGCACGTCGCGCAAGTCGTTCATCGGCAAGCTGCTCGACCTGCCGGTGACCGAGAGGCTGGAGGGCACCGAGGCCACAGTGGTCGCGGCCGTGCTGCGCGGCGCCGACATCGTGCGCGTCCACGACGTGCTGCCGATGGTGCGCGCGGTTCGCGTCGCCGATCGGATGAAGTGACCGCCGTTGTGCTGGGCCTGGGATCGAATGTCGGCTCACGCTCGCGCAATCTCAGCGCAGCGCGGCGTCGGCTGCGGGAGAAGGGTGTGCGCATCCTGCGCCAGAGCCAGGTGATCGAGACCGAGCCCTGGGGCGTCACCGATCAAGCGCGATTCCTCAACCAGGTCGTGGAAGGCGAATGGAACGGCTCGCCGCGGCAGCTGCTAGAGGCCGCGAAGGCGGTCGAGCGCGAGGGCGGACGCGTCGAGACGAAACGCTGGGGACCGCGCGTCGTCGACGTCGACATACTTTTCTTCGACGATCTCCAGGTGGACGAGCCAGACCTCGTCATTCCTCATCCGCGCATCAAGCAGCGACCGTTTGTGCTGCAGTCGCTCGACGAGCTTCGGATCAGCCCGGACGGGCGTTCGTGAAGCGGTAGCCGATTCCCGGCACTGCCAGGATGTAGTAGGGACGCGAGGGCTGCGTCTCGATCTTGCGCCGCAGGTTGCGGATGTGCACGTCGATCACCCGAGTTTCGATCGGGTACTCGTAACCCCAGATGGAGTTGAGAATCTTCTCCCGGCTCAGCACTTTGCCCGCATTGCTGGCCAGGAAGGTGAGCAGGTCGAACTCGGTGTGCGTCAGCTCGACCTCCTTGCCGCCCTTGTAGGTTCGTCGCTCGTTGACGTCGATCACGAGATCGCGGAACTCGAGCCGGCTCCGCATCGCCTCCGCGTTTTCGAGGCGCGCGCGACGGAGGTGGGCCGCCATCCGCGCGACCAGCTCGCGCAGACGCAGCGGTTTGGTGACGTAATCGTCCGCGCCAATCTCGAGCGCGACGACAGCATCGATCTCGTCGGAGCGCGAGCTCATCATGATCACCGGCACCGACGGGTCGACCTTGCGCAGCTCGCGGCAGACGTCGAAGCCTGCGGCGTCAGGTAGGGTTACCTCCAGGAGCACCACGCTCGGCCGCGTCGACTCGACCTGCCGCAGCGCCTCCGAGCCCGCATCCGCCTCGACGACCTGGTATCCGTCCTGCTCGCAAACCAGCCTGATCTCGCGCCGGGTCAAGCTGTCCGGTTCCACGACAAGGACCTTGCGGGAAGAGTCCGCCACAGCCATACAAACAGCCTAACTGATCTGAAGGATTGTTAGGGAATGTTTCGTTTCAGCCCCCGAATGGAGGCTCGCATTTTGCGCTCGGCGTTGAGCACCGCTGCGCCGGAGCCCGACAGAACCAGCTCCCAGGCGCCGCAATATGCGATCTCCTCGCCGCCGAACTCCGACTTGAAAACGCCGATCCCTATCCATGGGTGGTTGGGATGCGCGCGCGGCGGGGGAACTCCCCAGAGGTCGAAGTCCCTGCATCCCGCCTCGGCCGCGGAGGAGATGGCGGACCACCATGCGAGGTCGTTGCCCATCAGCTCGCGGCTGCGACCCGTGCGGCCGGCGAACAGGCTGTAGGCGCGGCCGTCATGCCTGGCGACCAGAACCGTCGCAAGGGCCTCCTGGTTGTAGGGATCGAGTGCGTTGTAGGTACGGCACCACGGCAGCAGGTCGAGCAGCAGCTGGTAGTAGCGCCTGTCGGGCAGGCTGATTGACTCGCGCCGCTCCACGGCGGCCGATTGGCGCGCGAGCTCAGCCGCGTCCTTGCCCTCCTCGACGGTGACACCGCGCTTGATGCCGGCGCGGATGTTGTACCGGCGGCCGTGCTTGAACGTTTTCAGCAGATCGGCCGGCGGGCCCAGCGGGACGATGCGGGTGTGCTGCGGCTGGATCGGTGCGGTGTTGTGGAACCCTCGTGCGCTCAGGCCTTCGCTCAGATCCGCGCCGGCCTCCGGCTCCACCACGATGCGCGCGATGCGCCGGCTGCGCGACCACTCCATCAGCGAATCGATTGCTTCTGCAGTTGCCGGCACCGGTCCGCGCGGAACGTA
>DATKFA010000240.1:0-2090 GCA_035511715.1 Candidatus Acidiferrum sp.
TACGGCAACGCCGACAAGTCGCAGATCGGGCGGATGCTGGCCGCGCAGGTGAAGCTGCCGGAGGGCAAGCTCGACGACCACGCTCGGGACGCCGTCGCGATCGCTCTGTGCCACGCGCGCAGCCGGCGTTTTGCGAGAGCCGCCATAAGGTGATCGCGCATCTCGATGGGGTCGTTCGACGCGCCGGTCCCGACTTCGTCGTCGTCGATGTGGGGGGCGTGGGGTACATGGTCGCGGTCCCCACTCAAACGCGACAGTCGCTGCCGCCGCCCGGAGGCGACGTCGAGCTGCACATCCATACACATGTCCGCGAGGACCAGCTCGCGCTTTACGGCTTCACGACCGTCGAAGAGCTCGATCTCTTCGAGATGCTGATCCAGGTCGACGGGGTCGGTCCGAAGGTTGGGCTCAACATCCTCAGCGCTGCGAGCCTCGAGGTCCTCAAGCGCGCCATCATGAGCGAGGATGCAGCCCCGATCCGTCGCGCCAGCGGCGTCGGCCCGCGCACCGCGGCAAAGGTGATCATCGAGCTCAAGCCGCGCCTGGACGCGGTGGTCGCGTTCGAGGTCGTACCCCGCGCCGCGGCTGTAGCCGGCGACGGCGCTGTACCCAAGGCAGTCGAATCCGCGCTTCGCAACCTCGGTTACTCGCCGCAGGAGGCGCGCGACGGAATCGAGTCGGTCGACTGGAAGTCGTCGCCTTCGACGCAGGACGCGCTCGCGTCCGCGCTCAAGTCGCTGGGTCGCAAATGACGAAAGACAAGGTTCTGGACGCGCGCCCCGACGACGACCAGTTCGACCTCACGCTGCGCCCGCGGTTCCTGACCGAGTACGTGGGCCAGGAGCAGGTGCGCGAGAACCTCAGCATCCTTCTCGAGGCGGCTCGCCGCCGCGACGAGCCTGTTGAGCACGTTCTGCTGTGCGGCCCTCCCGGTCTCGGCAAGACGACACTCGCACACATCATCGCCAACGAGCTCGGCGTCTCGATCAAGGTGAGCTCTGGGCCGGCGATCGACCATCAAGGCGCGCTGGGTTCGATCCTTCTCAACCTCACGACCCGCGACGTGTTCTTCATCGACGAGATTCATCGCCTGAACACAATCGTGGAGGAATCGCTGTATCCGGCCCTGGAAGACTTCCGTTTCGACGCCGTGCTCGGGAAGGGAGTGGGGGCGAGCGCCGCGACGCTTCCCCTGCCTCACTTCACGTGCGTCGGCGCGACCACCAGGCAGGGTCTCCTGAGCGGCCCGCTTCGGGATCGGTTCGGCGCCGTTTACAGGCTCGACTTCTACACCAAGGCCGAGCTCGAGAAGATCGTCACGCGATCGGCGCGGATCCTGGACATCGAGATCCACGACGACGCCGTCTCCGAGATTGCGCGCCGCGCCCGCGGCACGCCGCGCATCGCCAACCGATTGCTGCGGCGGGTGCGCGACTACGCGCAGGTGAGGGGGGACGGCCGGGCCACGCGCGACACCACGCGCCTCGCGCTGGCGATGCTCGAGATCGACGAGATCGGCCTCGAGCCTCTCGACCGGCAGCTGCTGCAGAACGTGATCCTGAAGTTCAAGGGCGGACCGGTCGGCCTGGACACCCTCGCCACCTCTTTGTCGGAAGAGCCCGAGACCGTCGAGGACGTCCACGAGCCGTACCTGATCCAGATCGGGTTCATCGCCCGCACCGCCCGTGGCCGCATCGCCACCGAGCTTGCTTACGAGCACCTGGGTCTGAAGCCGCCCCGTCGCGAAACTCAGCAGACGAGTCTGTTGTAGGTACGAGATGGCTGATGTCGGGCGCCTTCTCCTCGTCTTTGGCGTGCTGCTCCTGGTGGTCGGCGGGGCCCTGATGCTCTTCGGCCGGTTCCACCTGCCGGGCGATTTCACGTTCCGCAGCGGGAACGTGACCGTCTTCGTTCCCCTCGCGACCGGCATCGTCCTCTCGATCGTCGCCACGATCGTCCTGAACCTCGTATTCCGGCACCGGTAGACTGGTTCGCCGCCCATGCAGTTAGTTCTCAGCTGGCCGATCCGCCTGTTCGTCGTGGCTGTGCTGGTCTTCTCGCTGTTCGTCGACGGCGCGGGCTTCGTCTAC
>DATKFA010000241.1:0-6307 GCA_035511715.1 Candidatus Acidiferrum sp.
ACGCGCCGATGTAAAAGGCGGATCGTTAGGTGGTTGGGGCCTGCGATTCCAGCGGGACGTGCTTGATGCGCAGGCCGACCTGATACGCGACGATGGCCAGGGCCAGACCTGCGATCGGCCCGCCCAGGATGGCAGCCCCAACGGTGATGTCGAGCACAGCCGGCGGACGGCCAGTCCCTGCAGTCAACACACCGGTGAGGTCCGCGGTGGCTCGGAACAGGACAAATCCGCTGGGTATCGAGATGAGGATCAGGCTAAGAGCCTGCAACAGCTTCTGGGCCCCGAGACGGACGCAGTCGAGCTCGGTCGCCGGGTTGCGCCTGCGAAAAATGCGTTCGAAGGGCAGGAGTGGCGGGCGCCCAGTAACGACGAGATATGCACCGTCCACTACCAGGGACGCCGCCGCCAGGACGTACAAGAGCAGCGCCCCGAAAGTCCCGATCCAAAGCGCCGTATTGGACATTCCCGAGGGGATTCTGGCATGTCGCCTGGAGAATTGGGTACAAGGAGCCCGGTTACACCGAAGGCACGCTCGCTCATGCGTGGTGGCGAGAGGTTGCCGAACATGAAATTCGGCGTCCACGACGCTAGCCATCCCCTGCCGACCATCCGGGTATAAGGCCTGAGCCCCAAAACTGTTGTCAGAATTGTCGTCAGTTCGATGTCGGAAGTCGGCCCCACGAAGGAGACCCGACATGAACTCGAAACCGGGTGGGCCCGGGTGGCCTCGATCCACCGACCAGCCGATTATGAGTCGGCCGCTCTTACCAACTGAGCTACGGGCCCTGACGGCTGAGTCTATCGACCCCCGGCGGCGGCACCGGGCTCCCAAGTTTGGGCGTACCCGGGTTGGGTAATGCTTGGATCCATGTTTGCATTAGGACTGTTGATCCTTCGACTCGTCGTCGGGGGAATCCTCGCCGCCCACGGGGCGCAGAAGCTCTTCGGTTGGTGGGGTGGCCCCGGCATCAAGGGCTGGACCGTCGCAATGACCCGCATGCGCATCCGGCCCGCCACGCCCTGGGCATGGATGTCGGCACTCGCCGAGTTCACAGGTGGCCTGGGACTCGCCCTCGGCCTTCTCTACCCGCTCCCCAGCATCGCCATCGCGGGCGCCATGCTGGTCGCAATCGCACTCGTCCACCTGCCCAAGGGCTTCTGGAACACCAAGGGTGGGTTCGAGTTCAACCTCTCACTCATCGGAGCCGCGGCGGCGCTCGCGCTGACCGGCCCCGGGTCGATCTCACTGGACTCCGTTCTCGGCATTCGTTTTCCGGAGCCGGTGACGCTCATCGTCCTCACGATCCTTTTGATCCTCGGCGTCGGGGCCGCGCTCGTTACGCGAACCCCCGCGCCCGTCGCGGAAACGAAGCCTCAGACGACCTGAGCGACCGCAGCCACGCCGCCACCGCCGCCAGCGGTGGCACGTGGGCCCGGACCATACGATTTACAGCGGTACGAAGATGCCCAACGAATCGAGCTCTGGCGGCACCGGCGCTGCCTCGCTTGCCATGGGAATCGCCATAGCCGTCGTCGTGCTCGCGGCCGGCGCATTCGGCTTCCTGGTGACCACCTTCCTGTTTGCTTTCAGCGGCGGGCAGTACCGGATGGTCGCGGTTGTCAACCTCGTGGCTCTCGCGGTGGTCGTCTCCAGCTTCTTGGTGGCAGCAGCCGTCTGGATGCTTCGCTCGCCGACGCAAGCCCTCAAGTGGGCCTTAATCGGGACCGCGATCGGCTGGGTCGCCGCGATCGCGATCGAGTTCGTGCTGTCCTTCAGCCTCGGCTGAGGATCAGGCCGGGGCGATCACCTCGATCTCGTTTCCGTCCGGGTCGTCGACGTAGAACGTCACTACGTCTTTCAGCACAGGGTGCACGCCGTGGCGCACCTCGACGCCCGTCTCGAGGAACCGCGTCTCCAGCCGCTCGTACTCGAGCGCGCTGACACGGAACGCGAGATGGTGGAGAGTCCGCATCTCTTTCTTCTTGTGCGTCGGGAAGTAGTCGTCCGGGTAGGGGTGCGGGACGAGGACGATCATCTCGGGGATGAGGCCGGGCTCGGCGACTCGAAGGAATTTGTTCGGCATGTGGGCCGGCGAGATGAGCTCGAAGCCGAAATTCTCCCGGTAGAACGCGAGCGTCACCTCGATGTCGGCCGCCCACAGCACGATCTCTGCGATTCCCTCGACTCGACTCATGCCGCCACCGCCGTGATCATCGCCGCGAGATTCGTTTCGCGCACGCGCGGCGGCACTGAACATCCAGGTGCGAGCAGAAGTCCGCGTCCACCGGTTTCTTCGACCGCGCGGCGAGCCTCGTCCTCGATCCGGGGCGGCGGGCCGTAAACAAGGGTCGCCCGCTGGGAAAGACCGCCCATGACTGCGCGACCCGCGATCTCGCGTCCCTCCTTCAATGAGGGATTGCCCTGGTTGTGGATCGACCAGCTGACCGCGTGCGAGGGCAGGTCACGGGCGAGCGTGAAGTTGAGGTTCGACCCGCAGAGATGGAGAACACTGAACCACGCGTCGCGCGGCAATCCGTCGAGCACTGCGAGATCGTAGGGCAGCACGAGGTCGCGGTACGCCTCCTCGCGCATCACGTTGCGGCCCGCGTATCCCGAGATCGCGTAGAAGACTCCGGCCGCGCCGGCGGCCACCGATCGCCGGCTGAAATCGACCAGCGCTTCGGCGACGCGATCGAGCGCCGGGCCGACCTTGTCGGGGTGGTTGCGCAGCTCGCGCAGGATGCGGGACTGCGACTTGCCGACGAGATAGCCGCCCACGGTGATCGGGCTGAACACCGTCTGGATCACAGGCACATCGGGGCCGAGCTCGCGAGCGACCATCGCGATCGACTCGACCTGGTCGTCGAGCGCCTTGGGGTTCACAAGGTCCACCGACGACCACGATTCAAGGTCGGGCACCGCGGCCTTGATCAGGATCGGCGCGCGCAGGCGGTGCCCCGCCGGGTGGTACACGGAGCCGAAGGCTTCGGCGAAACACGAAGCTCGCGGCTGAAACTTGACGAAGTCCCACCCGAATCGGCGGGCGCGGTCCACCGTGATCGCCGCGAGAGACTCTGGGGACCATTCCTCACGATACGTGTGCCCCCACGCTCCGACCGGAGGGCGGTCGGCCATGCCCATCGCGAGCGCAGTCTCCACCCTCTCCCTTCCGCTGGCCATCGGGTTCGAGTTTAGAGTGGACCCAGTGACCGACATCGCGAGCGAGGCGGCGCGGCTGCGCGCCGCAGCCGAGGCGAAGCCGATGCGCCTTCCCGTCAATCGCAAGGTGGACGAAACGCACCACGCCGTGACGCCGGACGGGCTCTCAGTTTGGTACACGATCCAGGTCTCGCCGCACAACCGCATCCAGGAAGCGATCTTCGAGCGGACAGACCGCGTGCCTTCCGACGACGAGGTCAATGAGTGGCTCGGCCTTTTGGTCGTCGGTGCGCGGGCCACCGAAGCGCCGAGCTTTCCCGGATCCACGACGCGCCGCTTCGAGGCTTTCGAGAGTGCCGCTCGCTAAGCCGGTGGTCGAGGAGCTGCGGCGCGCGGTCGGCCGCGAGGCGGTGATCGACTCCGCCAACGACCTCCGCATCTTCGAGCGCGACGGTTCCATCGCAGGCGCCATACCCGATGCGGTTGTGCTCGCGTCGAACACGCAGCAGGTCGCCGAGGTGATGAAGATCGCGTCGCGTCACGACGTCCCGGTGGTGCCGCGGGGCGCCGGCACGGGGCTCAGCGGCGGCGCCGTGACGATACACGGCGGCATCGCGCTCCAGGTGACACGCATGCGCCGCATCCTCGAGATCGACCCGGTCGCGCAGACCGCGCTCGTCGAACCAGGCGTCGTCAACCAGGAGCTGTCCCTCGTCGCAGCGCGTCACGGGCTCTTTTACGCGCCTGACCCGTCGAGCCAGAAGGCCTGCACCCTGGGCGGCAACGCGGCCGAGAACTCGGGCGGACCTCACTGCCTGTACTACGGAGTCACGACCAACCACGTCCTCGGCATGGAGGTCGTGCTTGCGGACGGCAGCGTGCACTGGGTCAGCGGCGACGCACCCGACCGGATCGGCCTCGACCTGTGCGGAGTGCTCGTCGGCTCGGAAGGGACGCTCTGCGCCATAACCAAGATCAAGGTGCGGCTGCTGAAGATCCCGCCCAGCGTCATCACCTTGCTCGCGGCGTTCCCGACGATCGAGACGGCCAGCCAGGCGGTGTCCGCCGTGATCGGGCACGGCATCGTGCCGTCGGCTCTCGAGATGATGGACAAGGTCACTGTCGGCGCGGTCGAGGCGCACTACCACGCCGGATATCCGACCGACGCCGGCGCCGTGCTCCTGGTCGAGGTCGACGGCATCGAGGAATCGACGCGGGAGCTGACCGACGCGATCAGCAAGATCCTCAGCGCCAATCACGGATACGCGCTGCGTGAGGCTCAGACCACCGCCGAGAGGGACCTTCTGTGGCAGGGACGCAAAGGCGCGATCGGCGCGCTCGGGCGCATCAAGCCGAACTACTACCTCCACGACGGGGTCGTCCCCCGGTCGCGGCTGCCGCAGATCCTTTCCGCCGTCGGGGAGATCGGCGAGCACTACAAGCTGCCGGTCGCGAACGTCTTCCACGCCGGCGACGGCAACCTCCACCCCAACATCCTTTTCGACATGCGCGACACGCAGGTCATGCACCAGGTCGAGGCCGCGGGCGAGGAGATGCTGCGCGCTGTCGTCGGGCTCGGTGGCGCGCTGTCCGGGGAGCACGGAATCGGCCTCGAGAAGAACGCGTTCATGCCGTGGATCTACAGCGCCGACGACCTCGAGGCGATGCACCGCCTGAAAGACGTCTTCGACCCCGCGGGGATCCTGAACCCGGGGAAGATTTTCCCCGATTCCTCGGGCAAGGCCGTCCACCTCGCCGGGCGCAGCGGCCTCGCGGTCGAGGCCAAATGGTGGTGACCGCTCGTCCGGCGGTCGAAAAGCCGTCGAGCGCGGAAGAGCTCGCCCGAATGCTGTCGGAGGCCGCGACCGCTCGCCAGGCCGTCGTTCCCGTCGGCGGCGGCCGCGCGAGCGGGATGGGCAATCCGCTCGAGCACTGCGACGTGCAGCTGCACACCACCCGGCTCGACCGCGTTATCGAGCACTCGCAGGCCGACATGGTGGTCAGCGTCGAGGCCGGCATCACGCTGGAGGCGCTTCAGGCGCACCTCGGCCAGGCGGGACAGTTCCTGCCGCTCGATCCGTTCCACTCTCCCGGTCACACCATCGGGGGCCTCCTCGCGACGGGATGGACCGGACCCCTGCGCCTGCGCTACGGCTCGCCCCGCGATTACCTCATCGGCATCCGGGTCGCGCTGCCAAACGGCAAGCTTGCGACCGGCGGCGGCCGGGTGGTCAAGAACGTCAGCGGCTACGACATGATGAAGCTGCACTACGGCGCGCTTGGCAGTCTCGGCGTGATCGTCGCCGCGTCGTTCAAGGTGTTCCCGAAACCACTCCACGACGTGACAGTTGTGAGTCACCGCGGCTGGGAAGGCGCGGAAGAAGCGCTGGCCACACCGCTGGCGCCGTCTGCGCTCGAGGTTTCCTCCGACGGCCGGGTGCTGGCCCGCTACCTTGGCAGCCCCGCAGCGGTCGACCGCGTGGTGTCCAGCCTCGAATGGGACGAAGAAGACTCCGCCATCTGGGAGAAGGACTCTCGCAGCGCCCCCGAGAGGTGGGCGCGGATCAGTGCACCACCTTCCGAGCTGCGCGGTCTGATCGAGGACATCCCGTCCGGCGATCGGTGGTGGGCTTCGCCCGGGGTCGGCATCGCCCACTGGGCGGTCGGCGGCGAGGCGGTGACAGTGGCCGAGCTGAGGTCACGAGTCGAGGCTCGGGGCGGAACGCTAGTGATGCTCGCCGCGCCGGACGACTTCATGCGTCAGGTCGGCGCGTGGGGTACGCCTCCGCCGACGATCGGGGTCATGCGCCGGCTCAAGCAGGCCTTCGACCCGGACGGCATCCTCAATCCGGGGCGGTACCTCGTATGACGTTCGAGCGACTGTCGGACGACGATCTCGCGACCTGCGTGCACTGTGGGTTGTGCCTCGACGCGTGCCCCACGTTTCGGGTCACCGGCCTCGAGACCGAGTCGCCGCGCGGGCGCATCTACCTGATGACGCAGTGGAAGCGCGGCACGATGCCGTTCGACGAGGAGCAGGTCAAGCACGTCGACCTGTGTCTCGGCTGCCGTACATGCGAGGGCGTATGCCCGTCGGGCGTGCCTTATGGGCGCATCATCGAGGCGGGTCGCGCTGACGTCGAGGAC
>DATKFA010000242.1:0-2980 GCA_035511715.1 Candidatus Acidiferrum sp.
CGACCCGGTCATGGCCAGGGAGCCGGCAGTGGTCAGCATGCGGTCGCCGGTGTCGATGTTGTCCTTGACGAGCAAAGGAAGTCCATGAAGCGGCCCGCGAACGCTGCCGCGGCGCCGCTCAGCATCTCGGCGCCGAGCGATGTCGAGCGCATCAGGGTTGAGCTCGATAACGCTTCGGGTCTTGTCCCGGTCGACAGCCGCGATTCGGTCGAGGCTCATCTGGACGAGCTCGACCGACGTGAGCTCGCCTTGCGCGAGCTTTCGGCCGAGCTCCTGGGCAGAAAGCTCCGCCAGCTCGGGATGAGGGCCCACGACCGCGCAGTGTAAGTTCTCCCGGACGCTCAGATCAGGCCCTTTGGGGTTCGGAATAGGCGGCCGCCGGGTGCGTTTCCAGATGGGTGCAAGGCAGGTGACCCTAAACTGGCTCTACTGATGGCGGAACCCGCCGCCCAAACCGCCTTCGCGGAAGAGGCCCTCACTCATCTCGACACGCTGTACAGGGGCGCCCTCCGGCTGACGCATGACCCCGACGCGGCTCAGGACCTGGTCCAGGAGGCGTACCTGAGGGCGCTTCGCTACCAGCACAGCTACCAGACTGGGACCAACATGAAGGCCTGGTTGTTCGCGATCATGCGCAACCTGTTCTGGGATCGCTTCAAGGGCTCGCGAAAAGAGGACGTGAGCCTGGATGACGTTGGCGACTTCGTCCTTTTCGAAAAGCTCCGTGACGAGGGCGCCATGCCCGAGTCCGACGTCCTGGACAAGATCGCCGCCTCGGAAGTGGTCGCCGCGGTGGACAAGCTGCCCGCGCTCCACCGCGAGGTCGTGCTTCTCGTCGACGTCGAGGGCTTCTCCTACAAGGACGCGGCAGAGACGCTGGGAGTGCCGATCGGGACGGTCATGTCGCGCCTGCACCGCGCCCGCCAGCAGCTCCAAAAATCCCTCTATGACTACGCCCTCGAATCGGGTATCGTCCACCCCGGCAAGCAGCAGGTAACAGAGCTATGAGATGCGAAGAGTGTGGAGACAAGCTCGACCGCTACGTCGACCGTGAGCTGACGAACACGGAGGCGCTGGAGGTGCAGCTGCACCTCGAGGGCTGCCCCGACTGCATGGACCATTACGAGTTCCAGGAACACCTGAAGCGCGTGGTCAAGCATTCATGCGACTGCGACACGGCCCCGAAGGCGTTTCGAGACAAGCTTCGAGAAATCCTCAGCTAGCCCGAGCCGGGCTGTACGTCATCACGCCGGACGCGCCGGCGGAGCGCGTCATGGAGATCGCGACAGCCGCGGTGCGGGGTGGGGTGGACGTCATACAGCTCCGGCACAAGTCCATGCCGCGCGGTGAGCTGCTGGAGCTGGCCAAACGCCTGCGGGCCAGTCTCGAAGGCCTTCTCTTTCTCGTCAACGACTTCGTCGATATCGCGCTGCTGTCGGAAGCGGACGGCGTGCATCTCGGCCCCGACGACATCTCGGTCGCATCCGCGCGAAGGGTCGCAGGCGACCGCTTGTTGATCGGCGCCTCGGCGTCGACGCCCGAGCGCGCTCGCGAAGCTGTTGCGCAGGGGGCCGACTACCTGGGCTGCGGTCCGGCGTTCGCCACCCCGATCAAGGCCGAGAAGAGAGTCCTTGGGCCCGAGGGAATCGCCGCCATCGCCCGGCGCATCGATGTGCCGGTGTTCGCCATCGGCGGCATCGACGCCTCCAACGTCGCCCAGCTCACCGCGGCGGGCCTGCATCGCATCTGCGTCATCCGCGCGGTGGGCGACGCCCCCGACCCTGAGAAGGCGACCCGCGAGCTCCGTGCGATGCTTTCTGCCACATGAACGCCGGGGGGATCGGCGAGCTCGGCCTGATCGCGCGCCTCAAGCCCTTTCTGTCGGCGGGCGCCGGCGGCGACGACGCCGCCGTCATCGCCGATGCGACCGGTTTTCTGGTCGTCAGCGCGGACATGTTTGTCGAGGGCGTGCACTTCGACCTTGGATGGATGAGCCCTGAGGACGTGGGTTGGCGGTGCCTGGCGCTTGCCCTCGGCGACCTCGCAGCCAAAGGTGCGGACCCGGCGTGGGCGGTCGCCTCGGTCGCGATCCCACGGGCCTGGCCGGTCGAGCGCCTCGAAGGTGTTTATCGCGGGATGAAGGAGCTCGCCCAGCGTTTTCGACTTTCCATCGAGGGCGGAGACCTCAGCGCCATCGACGGCGCCGCGGTCATCTCGCTGACGGTGGCGGGCCGGACCGCGGATATGCCGCTGGCGCGTTCTCAAGCGCAGGCCGGATGGTCGGTCGGGGTCACGGGTCCCCTGGGTCAGGCCGCGGTGGCGCTGCGCGAACGTCGGCCGCTTCGATTCACGCCTCTGATTGGCGAAGGCCGGCGCCTGAACCTGCTCGGCCTGTGCTGCGGCGACGTGTCCGACGGTCTCGTACGCGAGATGGAGAAGTTCCAGGCGATGGCCGGCGTCGGCTGCACGCTGTGGGGTGAGGACGTGCCGCGCGCGGCGGGAGCGTCGCTCCAGGACGCCTTGACGAGCGGGGAGGAGGCGGAGCTGGTATGCGTCGGACCTGACGAGATCCTCAAGAAGGCCGGCATGCAGTCGGTCGGCAAGCTGACCGCGGATCCAACGGTTCGTGCGATCGACGCACGCGGCGTCGAGATCCGCCTGTCGAGCACCGGCTACGACCACTTTGCCTGAGGGGAGCGACCTCGTCACGAGCTCGCCGGCCGAGACGGAGCGCGCCGGCATGCTTCTGGGCGAGCGCCTGCGCCAAGGCGACGTGGTGTTGCTGGTCGGCGAGCTCGGCGCCGGCAAGACGACGTATGTCCGCGGCGTCGCGCGAGGCACCGGGTCCAGAGCGGACGTGGCCAGCCCGACCTTCCAGCTGGTGCGCATCTATCCCGGCCGCCTCCAGCTGGCCCACGTGGACCTGTACCGGGTCGAGAACAGCGCCGAGCTCCGCGACCTCGGGCTCGATGAGCTGGCC
>DATKFA010000243.1:0-10149 GCA_035511715.1 Candidatus Acidiferrum sp.
ATCCAGGTCGACTTCGGCAGCCAGAGCAAGCATGGGATCTTTCGGACGATCCCGGTCCGCTACAAGTACGACCAGACGCGCGATCGCTACTACATCCTCGATGTCACCTCGGTCACAGACGGCGCGAGCCGGATCCCTTACACCACGTACGACCAGGGCGCCAATCGGGTGATCAAGATCGGCGACCCCAGCCGACTCGTGACCGGCGGCAACACCTACGTCATCAGTTACGTCGTGCGCGGGGTCATGAATTCGTTCCCCGACCACGACGAGCTCTACTGGAACGTCGACGGCGATCAGTGGCCGGTCCCGAAGCAATCGGTTTCCGCGTCGGTCGTGCTGCCCGGTTCGGTGTTCCAGGGCGCCGCCTGCTACGAGGGTCCTGCGGGTTCACGCGAGGCGTGCCACTACGGCAACACCCAGCAATCGGTGACGTTCTCGTCGATGCGGGTGCTGGCGTCCGGGGAGCAGATGTCCGTCGTCACCGGTCTGACCAAGGGCGCGGTCAAGGTTCTTCCGCCCCTGCTCGAGGCGCGCCAGCGCAGCTTTCCGCAGGACGCCTTCGACATCAACCCGGCCACGGTCGGGGTCAGCCTGCTGATCCTCCTCGCCGGCCTGGCGCTGCTCGTGCGGTTCTGGTGGCTGCACGGCCGGGACCGCGAGTACCTGACTCAGTACTACCTGACGAACGACCCGCGCGACGAAGCCGCACCGCCGTTCCGCCACGAGCCAGTCGTGGTCGAGTTCGGTCCGCCGCAGGACCTGCGACCGGCCCAGCTTGGACTGATCCTCGACGAGTCGGCCGACACGAAAGATGTGACCGCGACGATCGTCGACCTGGCGGTACGGGGCTTTCTCACCATCACGGAGGTGCCGGGCCAGCACGACTGGATCCTCACCCGCAAACAAGGCGAGGTGCCAGGCCTCCTGCCTTTTGAAAGCACGCTGTTCTACGGTGTGTTCGCCAACGGCCGGCAGGAGGTGAAGATCTCCGCGCTCAAGGGGACGTTCGTCACCACGCTCAGGTCGGCAGAGGGCGACATCTACTCGGACGCCATGGGACGAAAGCTCTTCAGGGTGCGTCCCGACCTGATGCGACTGGGAGCACTCGGCGTTGCTGTGCTCGACATCCTGGTCGGCGCCGGATTGACGTTCGTGCTCGGAGTCAGCTTCGGCGGGGGATTGATCGGCGTCGCCCTCATCCTGGTCGGCCTGACCCTGATCGCGCTCCACCGCACGCTGTCGGTTCGGACGGCCGCCGGTCGGGACCTGATGCAGCACACGCTGGGCTTTCGCCTCTACATGAACACCGCCGAGAAGTATCGCCAGCAGTTCGCCGAGAAAGCGGAGATCTTCACGCAGCTGCTGCCCTACGCCATCGTGTTCGGCTGTGTCACCCGCTGGGCCAAGGCGTTCGAAGGCATCGACACGTCACGCACGAACGGCTGGTACGTCGGCAATCAGCCATTCCAGGCGGCGCTGATCGCGAGCAACCTGGAGGCGATGAACGGGAGCATCTCCACCGCGATCGCGTCGACGCCGGCCGGCAGTGGCTCGAGCGGGTTCGGCGGCGGCGGATCCGCAGGCGGCGGCGGAGGAGGCGGCGGGGGCGGCAGCTGGTAGGCCGCAAGTTGCAAAGCGGCCTCGATTCGGATTGAATTGAATCTCAGCTTCGGCACGCATCTTTGTGGGGGAGTGCGTAATGGGCGTCTATTTGACGTTCCACCAGGTTTATCAGCCTGTCCTCGACAGCATCCTGCTGTCAGCGCTCGTCGCCGGTCTGCCGCTGTACGTCCTCTTCGTTCTTCTTGCGATCCTGCGCCTGCCCGCATGGCTGAGCGCCCTGGCGTCGCTTCTGACCGCAGCCTTGCTCGCGTGGATCGTCTGGGGCATGCCCTTCGGGATCACGCTCGGCGCGACGACGGAAGGCATGGCGTTCGGGCTGTGGCCGATCAGCTGGATCGTCCTCAACGCGATCGTCTTCCACAACCTCACCGTCGCGAGCGGCGATTTCGACGTGATCAAGCGATCGCTTACGCGGCTCACTCGCGACCGCCGCCTGCAGGCGCTGCTGATCGCGTTCAGCTTCGGTGCGCTCCTGGAGGGAATCGCAGGGTTCGGCGCGCCGGTGGCGATCAGCGCGTCGATTCTCGCCAGCCTCGGATTCGAGCCGGTCACCGCGGCTGTGCTGGCGCTGCTCGCCAACACCGCACCCGTCGCGTTCGGCTCGATCGGAATCCCTGTCGTTACCCTCGGCGGACTGGTCGCGCCGATCCTGCACAAGGACGTGACCCAGACCACGCTCGCGCTGTCGGCGATGGTCGGCCGGCAGCTGCCGCTCTTCTCGATCATCGTCCCCGCCTATCTGATCGTCGTCCTGGCCGGCTGGCGGCGGATGCGCGAGGTGCTTCCGGCGGTGCTTGTGACCGGAGTTTCGTTTGCGATCGTGCAGTTCCTGGTCGCGAACTTCGTCGGCCCGCAGCTGACCGACATCATCGCAGCGCTGGTCTCAATGGCCTGCCTTGCGCTCTTGCTCCGGTTCTGGCGCCCGAAAGAGGTTTGGCAGTTCGCCCACGAGACTGCGGCTCGTTCGGGTCCGACCATGCGCGCCGGCCCAGGAGCTGCACGACGCGAAGCCGATCTTCCGGGCCAGGCGGCGAGATCGGCCACTTCGCCGTTCGACGCCATCGATCCACCGGGACGAATCGCCCGGGCGTACTCGATGTATTTGGTGCTGGTCTTTGTGATCCTCGTCGGCCAGATGGGCAACCTGCCGTTCTGGTCGGGCCACCCTGTCAACGACCCCAAGACGGCGCTGCACACGCCGGCCAACGTCACCGCCGACCTCAGTTGTGGAACTCCAGCGTTCAAGCTCTGCCCGCTGCCCTGGGTCGGACCTGACCCGGCGAAGGATCGGCAGGCTTTCAAGTTTCCGGTGTGGAACTTCTTCTGGCCGGGAACTTATGCGCTGAACGCGAAGGGCGCCCCTGTGTCGCTGGTCTCGCAGGAAAAGCCGATCGTCAGCAAACCGACCGCGTACAACAATCCTTTCAGCTGGAACTTCCTCGCTGCGGCAGGATCGCTCGTCCTGTACGCGGACATCATCGCGTTCCTCTTGATGCTCCTCCTGGGCGCGCGCCTCAACTTCTTCACGGTCTATGCGCGAACGGTGAGGCAGCTGGCGCTTCCGATTCTCACGATCGCGTTCATCCTTGCGATCGCGTACGTCATGAACTACTCGGGCATGACCTCGAGCCTGGCGATCGCACTGTCCAAGACGGGTTTCATATTCCCGTTCGTGGCGGCATTCATCGGTTGGTTGGGTGTGTTCCTGACCGGTAGCGACACGTCGTCCAACACCTTGTTTGGGCCGCTGCAGGCGCAGACCGCGCAGCAGCTTGGCAATGTAAGCCCGATACTCACCGCCGCCACCAACTCGTCCGGGGGCGTGATGGGCAAGTTGATCAGTCCACAGAACCTGTCGGTCGGGGCGGCGGGGGTGAACAAGGTCGGCTCGGAGGGCGAGATCTTCCGGCGGGTGATTCGCTACAGCCTGATCCTCACGGCCGGGGTGGGCGTGCTCGCGATGATCGAGGCCTACGTGATCCCTTCGATCGTGCCGACCCCGTAGTCCCTTCGGATAGTCCGGACCAACCGCGCAATTCGAGCTCGAAATCAACGGATGGCCCGGACGATCCGTAACCCTCGCCCGAGAGGGCATCGTTTGAATGCGGGTGGTGCCGAGAGCGGGAGTCGAACCCGCACGTCCTTGCGGACATCGGTTTTTGAGACCGACGCGTCTGCCTGTTCCGCCACCTCGGCGTAGATCCCCAGAGGGGCTTCGACCATACCATTGGCCGATGCGAATCGGTCTGGCGCTCGCCCTGATGTCGATTCTTGCCGCGTGCGGCCCGTCGCTCGCCCCCAGCGCCGCGGTCAGCCCCGCTACCGCCGGCGCCCCGAGCAGCGCCTCCGGCCCGCGCATCTCGCCGCCCCCTGTCAATCCTCCGGCGCCGCCGGGGATCACCCTTCCGGCTTTCGCCTGCGCCGACGCATCGGGTGGCAAGACGGGCGTCGCCAACACGATCACGTCGCGGGTTGCGGAGCAGCAGGGCTACGACCGTTTCGTCCTCCAGTTCGATCCGATCGTGCCGACGTACACCGTGAAACGGCAGGCGAAGCCGGTCTTCACCCAGGGTGCGAGCGGCCAGAGCGTCACCCTGGCGGGCAGCGCCGGTGTGCTGGTGACGGTCCACTCGGCGCAGGGCACGACCACCTTCAACGGCTCGACCGACATCGCCACACCCGGCTACAAGGTGCTCCTCGAGGCGAAGCAGACGCAGGACTTCGAGGGCTACGTGTCATGGGGCCTCGGATTGAGCCAGCCGGCGTGCATGCGCGTTTTCGTGCTCGACGCCCCTGCGCGCTTAGTCGTCGATTTCCAGTTCCCTAGCAGTTAATGTTCCGCGGCGATGGCGATCCAGCCACCGCCCGCACAGATTGCTTCGCAACCCGTCGCCGCGCCTCCAAAAGCCGGCCGATCCGGCTGCTTCGGCTGCAGCCTTGGCTGCGGCGGGTGTCTGCTCGTTCTCGTCCTCATCGCGCTGCTGATCGGTGGCGGCGGTTGGTACTTCTTTGTCGTCCAGGCCTCCGCGGCCATCACCGCGCCGGCGTCGCTGGTGGTCATCAGCCAGCCCATCACGGTCGACGGCAACCCGGGCACGCCTGGCCAGTCGCTCAACCCGGGTAACACAGTCAGCACCGGCTCGGGCGGCCACGGCGCCATCGACTTCCCCGACGGCTCGTACATGCGACTCGCGCCCGGCTCGACCGTGCAGATCAACAGCGTGCAGCTGCAGAAGAACGGCAACCTCCAGACGATCGCGCTGGCGCAGAAGGTGGGTCGGACGTTCACCAACGTCCAGCACCTGGCCAACGGCGCAAGCTTCAGCGTCTCCGGCCACTCGGTCACCGCGGCGGTTCGGGGCACGCAGTTCGAGATCCTGGTCCGGCCCGATCACACCAACCGGATCTGGGTCTTTGTGGGCCAGGTGAGGGTGACCGGCAAGACGTCGGTGACGATGACCGCCGGCCAGGAGATGGACATCGACGCCGACGGCAAGCTGAGCAGCGCTCACGCCAGCACTTTCGACCCCACCGATCCGTTTCCGATGGCTCAGCAGTGCTCTGACGCGGTGTCGCGTGGAAACAACCAGGGGACGTCGAGCGCCTCCTACGGCGACCCGATCAACAACGGCCAGTCGGCCGAAAGCGACTACTACTCCCCCGGTGGGAAGCTGACCGTTTCGCTCTGCTACCCGGGAAGCACGATGGCTGTGACCGTCACCGATCCGAACGGCATGAGGTACTCGAAACAGGGCTCGCCCCCGGTCACGGTTTCCATCTCCAACGGACCGCCGGGGCTGTACAGGGCCCTTGTCACCGCGGTGAGCGTGCCGGCGTCGGGCGAGGCTTACTCGGTCGGCTTTGCCACGGACGCGCCGTGCTCTGCCGGCAACATCGACACCGGGAGCGTGGTTCGCGAAACCCTCAGCAACTCCCAGATCTCCAACGCGCTCGCTGAGGCGGGCACCAGCGGCGTGACGATCTACGTTTCCGGCACCTCGCCGAGCTCGGCCAGGATCGTCTACTACTCCAGCGTCGGGGGCCTACCGGTCTCGTGGATCATCGACTTCTACGCCGCCACACCAGACCTCGGGGCGGTCATCACTCAGGCGACGATCCACGGCATCGACGTCAAGACGGAGGTGATCTCCGCGTTCGGCTCGTTCGGCGGGCGATCGATCACGTCGATCCCGTCGGGCTTCGTCGTCGACCGGGTGTATTCGTGCGCCGCGGCCAACGGCGACAACATGATGGTGGTCGAAGGCCACAGGTAAGCCGGCTCGAAATTCGAGCCCCTGAGATACATTTCGGCGCGCAAACATGGCTGCGCCCGCCAAGCCAGCACCCAAGCCCCGCCACGGCGGGCGCCGGTTCCTCATCGTCCTGGGGATCCTGGTCTTGATCGTGGCCGCCGTGGTCGTTTGGCTGAACGTGGCCGCCCAGGCTCAGATCGACGCTTCGGGTTCGCTGACCATTTACCGGCCCACCGCCTCGATCGCCCGCGGATCGACGGCCGCAGCGGCGGCGACCAGCGGCGCGACCGTGCACGCGGGTGACACCGTTTCGACCGACGCGAAAGGGCTCGCCGGGATCACGCTGCCCGACGGCACGCTCACTCGCCTCGCCAAGAACACCTCGATCACGCTCGACAGCGCGCACTTCTCGAAGAGCGGGAGCATGCACGACGTCTCGTTCACGCAGCAGATCGGCCGCACTTTGACGAACGTCCAACACCTCGTGACCGGCGCGACCTTCGACGTACACGGCAAGGCGGCCACAGCGAGCGTCCGGGGGACGAAGTTCGAGGTGTACATCGACGCGAACGGTGCGATGACGGTCAAGGTCTTCCAGGGCACGGTGATCCTGCACAACAGCCACGGGTCCGTGACGATCAACGCCGGGCAGCAGGCGACCGCCGCCGCGGACGGCACGCTCGGCAATCCGGGCCCGATCCAGCCCGACCCGAACGATCCCTTCGGTCCCGCGGTCAATGCCTCGAATGCGGTTTCCGGCGACACCACACCGGGCACCGAGCAGGACTACATCGGCGCGCCGCTGCATGACGGAGAGCAGCAGACCTACACCTACAGCTACGCGGGCGGCAGCAGCGTCGAGGCGTCGCTCGGCTATCCGGGCAGCGCGATGAAGCTGACGCTCAAGTCGCCCGACGGCGTCACGAAGTCAGCCACCGGGAAGCTCCCATACGTACGCCGCGACGGTGCGCCCGCGGGGATCTACACGATCAGCGTCGACGGCGTCAGCGGTCTTGGGGCGAATGGTGAGGAGCCTTTCATCGCAGTTGCGTCGGTGGAGCAGTGCGTCAGCGTCGACACCGAGCAGAACGGCGCGATCCACCGCGGCTACACGGCGCAGGACCTGATCAACGCGGTGCAGCAGTCGGGGCAGGTGTCGGGTCTCTCCGGCCTCAAGCTGAGCCTCGGCGCCGACTCAGTGTCGGGCGTCATCTTCAGGGCCAGCGGCACCTACAACGGCGTGGGCTGGAGCGGATCGGTGGTCATGGTGGCGCGCGACGGCGTGTTCGACATCATGCCCACCGGCGGCACCGTGTTCGGGATGAACGTACCGGCTCAGCAGGTCGTGCAGCAGATCGCTTCGATCATCGGACAGGACCCATCCAACATCAGCCCCGGATTCGTCGTCGACAGGTTGTTCACGTGCGACTCGGTGATGATGGTCGACGGCCGGGCGGCGGTCTGAGTCTCTAGCCGACCCCGAGGAAGCGGTGCGCCGCTTTCGCGACCAGCGTCATGCCCGAGCCCTCGACCAGCCATGCGATCTCGGCGACGCCGACCGCGAAAACCAGCAGCGCGCTCACGCCGAGGCTGCCCCTCCTGATCGCCGGCTTCGTCCACTTCGCGCTGTCGACGCTTCCGTTGGGTGAGGTGATCGAAGCCTCGAGCCTGTCGAGCAGCTCCCCCGCGGTCGATGGGCGCCGGCTGGGGTCGCGATCCATGGCCAGCTGGAGGACGGCGCCGAAACCGGCGGGGAGCTCGGGCGCGACCTCGCGGACGTTTGGGGGTGGCTCGTACAGGCGCCGGCTCAGGGTTTCGATCCAGCTCTTGGAGCTGAACGGTCGCCTGCCTGTGGTCGCTTCGAAGATGACCGCGGCCAGCGAATAGACGTCAGCGCGGCCGTCGACCTCGCGGCCGACCAGTCTCTCCGGCGCGACATAGTCCGGTGCGACCGCGCCGCTCGCGCCAGGACCGGTGTTGAAGTTGGCCACCGTGCCGAGGCCGAAGCCCGACAGCAGCGTGCGGCCGTCGTGGGCAAGGAGGATGTTCGCGGGCTTGACGTCGCGGTGGATGGTTGCGCGCGAGTGCGCGTAGTCGAGAGCGCTCGCGATCGGTCGCAGCAGGGAGACAATGCCGAGCGGTTCGTACCGCTGCCCGTCGCCGAAGTAGCTCTCGAGCGTCGCGCCCGCGACCAGCTCGGTGACGAGGTATGGCGATTCTCCGTCGTAGGCGAGCTCGTAAAGGCGAGGGATCGCCTCGTGCTCGAGAGCGGTGTAGGAGCGGAGCTCGAGGAGAAATCGGCGCGAGAAGCTCACGTCTCGCGCGACGCTGGTGCCGATGGTTCGGAGCGCGACCCGCTGGTTCAGGCGCGGGTGCTCGGCCTCGTAGACGGAGCCGAGGCTGTCGGTGTCGAGCTCGCGGAGCAGCCGGTATCCGCCGACGCGCGTGTGCCCGTTGGACTCTGGTTTGGGCCGGGACCCGTTTGGGTGGGGAGCTTCCTGTCCCACGAAATCTGAACTTTAGGCCACGTGGGCCGGTTCGGGCGGCCTCACGCGAACGAAGATTCGGCTACAAGGTGTCGGCGAGCCACCGGATGGTCCGGACCATCCGTCGTTTTCGGCCCAGGAAATGTTCAGTTGGTCCGGACTATCCGGGGTTGGAGAGGATTGTGTCCCGGGGCCCACGAAGTGTCGGCGAGAGGATTTGAACCTCCACGCCCTTTCGGGCACCAGCTCCTAAGGCTGGCGCGTCTGCCATTCCGCCACGCCGACGAGTGACCAATTTAGTCCGGGTCTGGACCCGCCGCCCGGGAGGTCTTTGAAAGCACCGCCGAACTTGGCAAAAGGCGTGCGCGCGCCCGCTACTATCACGGAGCCAGCGGAGATCATGAGGCCAGTCTAAGCATGCGAAACGCGCTCCTCATCGTGGACGTCCAGGCCGATTTCGTCGAGGGCGGCAGCCTCGGCGTCAAGGGCGGGACGGTGGTGGCGGCGATGATCGCCCGGCACATCCGCCACTTCAAAAACGAGTACCAGTTCGTTGTCGCGTCGCGCGACTACCACGAAAACGCCCCCGACCACATCTCCGACCACCCGGATTTCGTCAACACGTGGCCGCCGCACTGCATGGCCGGCACCCCCGGTGCAGCGTTCGTGCCGACCATCCAGAACCTCGTGCGCGAGAAGTACATCCAGGAGGTCGTGACCAAGGGCCGCGACCGGGCGGCGTACTCGGCTTTCGACGGCTACAACCGGGCCGGTCATCCGCTGCTGGAGGTCCTCAAGGAACAGCGCATCGACCACATCGACGTTTGCGGTATCGCGACCGACTACTGCGTGCGCGCGAGCGCGCTCGACTCGCGCAAGAACCAGTTCCAGGTACGAGTCCTGGTCAACCTCTGCGCCGCGGTCAACGAGACCACCGGCCAGCAGGCCCTCGAGGAGATGAAGGCGGCCGGCTGCCAGATCCAGGCAGCGACGGCGCCCTAGCGGCGCTTCGCCGTTCGGCGGGCCGGCGCTCCCTCGGGCTCGTACTTGAAGGACACGTTGAGCTTCACTCGGTAGCTCGTGACCTTGCCCTTGTCGATCGTCATGTCCTGCTCGACGACCTCGGCCACGCGGAGCTCACGCAGCGACTTGGCCGCCGTCTCCACCGCGGTGCGCGCAGCCGCCTCCCATGACTGGCTGCTGGTTCCGATCAGCTCCGTTACGCGATAAACGCTGTCGGCCATGAGCTACCTCCTTCACTGTGGACGGGGACGCATTCATTTTCGCGCAGCCAGCAACTCTTCAAGCTTTCGCAGCTCGCTCTCGCGGCCGAGCCTCGCCATCTCTGTCCAGTGCTCGTCATGCATCGCGTCGAAGGTGAGCACGACGTGGGTGCCGCCCTCCACCTCGTTCAGCTCGACGATCGTCTCGACCTCGTAGGCCTTGACTCCGGGGACGAAATCGGCCACGTCGCGATGGACGAGACGACGAGGCGGATCCACTTCGACGAATCGCACATGCTGGACGCTGACGAGCGGCATCCCAGCCTTGGTCATGTACTCGACCTGGTCGGGCCCGACGGCGGTCATGGCGTAGACGAGCTTGCCGCCGGGTCGCAGGTCGAGCTCCTGGACGGTCACGTCGAATCCGTCCGGGCCCATCCAGGCCTCCATGCCCTCGCGCGTCGTCCACAGCTCCCACACCTCTTCGGGCGAGGCGTCGAAGGTGCGCTCGAGGGTGAGCTTGGGCCGATCCGTCACGCGACGGGACTGCCGCTGTAAGCG
>DATKFA010000244.1:0-2182 GCA_035511715.1 Candidatus Acidiferrum sp.
ACGGACATCGACCCGATGAAGTCCTGCTTCCCGACGTCGACGCCGTTGCTGCGCAGGATCGCGTACGCGGTCACCACATGGAAGTAGAAGTTCGGCGTCGACACCTCGTTGACGTAGTCTTCGCCCCGTAGCCATTTCCCGCCGAGCCACTTGGGCGCGACCTTGCGCTCCTCGGCGCCCGCGAAATCCTGGGCCTTGAACGTTTCCAGGTACGCGACCGCCTTCTTGATGCGGTCGTGGAGCTCGGTCATCGTGCGTTCGGTGTCGGGGTGCGCGGGAGCCTCCTTGCCCGACAGGTACGCGGCGGCGAATTTCGCGCTGTCGCATGCCGACTGCACCTGCTTGACCAGGGCGTACTGATCGAACACGAGGCGCGCGTCGACCAGCGTGTCCGGCTCGACCTTCTTGCTCTGGGCGTGCTGGGCCGCCTTATCGAGCCACCGGCCGAGGTTCTTCAGCATCTTCGTGGACTGGGTGATGAATGCATACGTGCTCATGGGGCCTCGCTGGAGCCCTTCGATGCCGTCTTCGCGGCCGAGGTTTCGCAGGAACGACCTCGAGTGGAAGAATGACAAGAACAAGAAGGAGAGCCCGCATCGACGAACCCAGTTGACCTTTCTGAGCGGGTCTGGGTCGCAGGCCGAGCGGAGCAACGACGTCGAGTCGGCGCCGACGCTTGTCTTCAACACGCAGCTTCGTGTGAACACGGGGCATGTGGTGACGAAGACCATGTTTTGAGCGAATAATCCTGCCGGTTGGCAGTCGCTGAAGGCCAGGAGGCGGACGATCGTCGAGCGAAGGCTCGTGCGCTTCGTCGGCCTCAGCGCGGCCGAGCACCTGTCGCCAACGAAGGCCAAGCGCAGTTCGATTCCGTGAACGCCACACGGTGAGCAATTCCGTGGTGGCCATCGCTTTGTTGTCCCTCCGGTCGCGGCGGTCGGAGCGTGTGTCGCGTCGCGAATGGACTCGGAATCTTATCAAAGGCGCAGAGGCGCCAAGGGGAGGTCGCGGTGCAGCACCTTGCGACCGGCCGGGGTAAGAGTGACGAGTGACCTCGATCGGCAGCGCCCTTCGTCACCGCAACTTCAGGCTCTTCTTTATCGGGCAGGGCATCTCGCTCGTCGGCACCTGGCTGACGAAGGTCGCCACGGCGTGGCTCGTCTATCGGCTGAGCGGCTCGGCGTGGCTGCTCGGCGTGCTCGCATTCGCGAGCCAGATTCCGACGTTTCTTCTGTCCCCGCTAGCCGGTGTAATGGTCGACCGCTGGGACCGCCGCCGTGTCTTGCTCGCAACCCAGGCGCTTTCGATGCTCCAGTCGGCTCTTCTCGCGGGGCTCGCGCTCGGCGGCGTCATCCAGGTCTGGGAGGTCGTCGCTCTCAACGTGCTGCAAGGCCTCATCGACGCGTTCGACATGCCCGTGCGCCAGTCGATGGTCGTCGGTATGGTGGACGACCGAGCCGATCTGCCCAACGCGATCGCGCTCAACTCTTCGATGGTCAACGCCGCACGCCTGCTCGGACCGGCGATCGCCGGTGTGCTCATCGCCGCGGTGGGGGAGGGATGGTGCTTCTTCATCGATGCGGTCAGCTACGCCGCCGTCATCCTCTCGGTTCTGCGCATGCGCTTCGTGCCCCGGCCGCCCGCACGCAAAGACGCCCACGTGCTTCGCGAGATGGCCGAGGGGTTCCGCTACGCGAGCGGCTTCGCTCCGATCCGCGCGCTGCTGCTCCTGCTCGCCGTGTCGGGCCTGGCGGGCAGGCCGTTCGCGGCGCTTCTGCCGGTCATCGCAGGCGAGGTGATGCACGGCGGAGCGGGAACGCTGGGCGCCCTGCAGGCGACGGCCGGGCTCGGCGCGCTCGCCGGCGCCCTTTACCTCGCCTCGCGCACCAGCGTCCTCGGGCTGGGTCGCGTGACGGTGGCGTCCGCGGCACTCTTCGGCCTCGGCCTGATGGTCTTCTCGAGGGCGCACGCGCTCTGGCTCGCGCTGCCGCTGCTGCTGCTCGCGGGCATAGGAATGATGGTCCAGACCGCGGCGTGCAACACCATCATCCAAACCGTCGTCGACGAAGACAAGCGAGGCCGGGTCATGAGCCTGCTCGCGATGTCGCTCTTCGGCACCGTGCCTCTCGGCAGCCTCATCGCCGGCGCGCTCGCGACGCGCATTGGAGCCGCGAACACAATC
>DATKFA010000245.1:0-3436 GCA_035511715.1 Candidatus Acidiferrum sp.
CATTGCGCGACGCCGCGACGCCGAGCGAAGACGGGGCCGCGTGCGCGGACCGCTCCATGGTCTGACCTTGCTCGTCAAGGACAACATCGACACCGGCGACCGCATGCTGACCACTGCCGGCTCCCTGGCCATGACCGGGTCGCCGGCGCCGCGCGATGCGCCGCTCGTGGCCCGGCTTCGCAGCGCGGGTGCGGTGCTGATCGGCAAGACGAACCTGAGCGAGTGGGCCAACGCGCGCTCGAACCGTTCCAGCTCGGGTTGGAGCGGCCGCGGGCGCCAGACCAGGAACCCGCACGTCCTGGACCGCACGCCCAGCGGCTCGAGCTCTGGGTCCGGAGTCGCGGCGGCGGCCGGTTACGCCGCGCTCACCATCGGCACGGAGACCGACGGGTCGATCGTGAGCCCGTCGTCGCACAACGGCATCGTCGGAATGAAGCCTGGCGTGGGGGTGGTGAGCGGGCAGGGCATCATCCCGATCGCGGCCAGCCAGGACTCGGCGGGGCCCATGGTCCGCACCGTCGAGGACGCGGCGGCGGTGCTCGGCGCCATGGCGCGACGTCCGACCGACTACCGCAGGGCGTTGAAGCCAGGCGCGCTGCGCGGCAAACGGCTCGGGGTCCTGCGCGAGCCGTTCACCGGGTACTCCGAGCACACCGACGCCTGCTACGAATCGGCGCTCGCGGCGCTCAAAGAGTGCGGCGCGATCCTCGTTGAAGTCGACTTTCCGACCGCGAAGGAGCTGCGCGAGGCCAGAGTCGAGCACACGATCCTGGTGCATGAGCTGAAGGCCGGCATCAATGCTTACCTGGCGGGCAGGCGTGGGCTGGGGGTCAGGACGCTTGCCGACGTGATTCGCTGGAACAAGGCGCACGCCGCCGAAGAGATGCCGTATTTCCGTCAGGAGTTCTTCGAAGAAGCTCAAGCGACGAAGGGTCTCAAAGCGAAGGTGTACCTCGAGGCCCGCGCCGCCGCGTTGCGGCTGGCGCGAACAGAAGGCATCGACCGGATGCTGCGCAAGCACCGCGTGGCCGCGCTCGTCGCCCCCAGCAACGGACCCGCATCGGTGCTGGACGTCGTCGACGGCGAGAAGCACCTCGGTGGCAGCACCCAGCCGTCCGCGGTCGCCGGCTATCCCATCATCACGGTGCCGGCCGGATCCGCATTCGGCCTCCCGCTTGGACTCAGCATCTTTGCCGGCGCCGGGTCAGAGGGACGCCTGCTCGGTTTCGCGTACGCGTTCGAGCACGCTACGAACGCGCGTGTCGCGCCGAAGTTCCTGCCGACCCTGAGCCTTCCGTAGGTGGCGGAGCCGCTGCGCGTGGTCCAGGTCGGCCTGGGCGACTGGGGTCGCGACTGGGCCTGGCGCATCATCCCCGCCGTTCCCGAGATCGAGGTCGTCGCATACGTCGACTCTGACCCCGCCGCGTTCGATCTGCTGCGCGCGAAGGTGTCCGCTTCGGAGGACCTCTGCTTTGGAACTCTCCAGGAAGCCATCGAGGCGGGCAGTCCCGACGCGGTCCTGGTCACGACCACGCTCGCCGGCCACGCCCCGCTCATTCGGGCATCGCTCGAGGCCGGCCTGCACGTCCTCGTCGAGAAGCCCTTCGCGGAGACCCTGCAAACAGCCGCGGACCTGGTCGCCCTGGCGGCGGCGAAGCGGCGCGTGCTGATGGTCAGCCAGAACTATCGGTTCTTCCCTGCGTCGCGGGCCGCAGCCGCCCTCGTCGCCGGCTCTGAGCTCGGTGAGCTGTACGACGTGGCGATCGATTTTCGGCGCAACAACGCGTCGCCACCGAAACCACCATGGCGCCAGCACCAGGACCCGCAGCCGCTGCTGGTCGACATGTCCGTGCACCATTTCGACCTGCTCCGGATGATGTTCGGCCGCGAGCCCGATGCGATGTCGTGCGTCACGGCAGGGGCTGGGCGCGGCGGTTTCGTGGGACCTCCGGTCGCGATCGCTTCGATCCTGTTCGGCGATGTGCCCGTCAGCTATCGCGGCAGCTGGATCAGTTCGCAACCGATCACGGCCTGGGCCGGTGACTGGTCGATGGAGTTCGAGGGCGGCAATGTCGCCTGGACGAGCCGCGGCGACGAAGGAATCCTCAACGACCGCCTCGTGATCACTCCGCGAAGCCGCCGGCGCAAGATCATGAGGCTGCCCAAGGTCGCTCGGATCGACCGCGCGGGGACTCTGACCGAGTTCGCCATGTCGATTCGCGAGGGCCGCGAACCTGAGACCTCTGGCCGCGACAACCTCGGCACGATGGCAATGGTCGGAGCAGCCGTCGAGTCAGCGCGGCGGACGGAGTGGGTTCGGCTTTCCTCTGTTCGCGACTAGCAGGCTGATAGGTGCGTTTTGCGCAAGAAGATCGCAATCTTGCGCGGATAAGGTGCGTCTTGGCCAAAACGCACCTAAATGCGCGCCACGCGCGAGCCGATCGAGGTCAACACCTCGTAGCTGATCGTCCCCGACCACTCGGCAACCTCTTCGGCGGTGATCACCTGGTCGGCATCGCGTCCGATTAGCGTGGCGACGTCCCCGAGCTGGACCCCCGGGACGTCGGAGACGTCGACGGTGATCGCGTCCATGCTGACCATGCCGATCAGCGGTGCTCGGCGCCCGCGGACCAGGACCTGGCCGCGGTTCGCCCGCGAACGGTGCACGCCGTCCTCATATCCGATGGCGACGGTTGCCACGCGCGCCGGCCCGGGCGCGCGCCACAGTGAGCCGTAGCCGATGGTCGCGCCCTTCTCGACCCACTTGAGGTGGGTGATGAGAGCCTTCAGCGACAGCGCCGGCTTCGTGCCAGGCCACTCGCAGCCATAGATGGCGATGCCACAGCGCACGGCGTCCAGCGCGTAGTCCGGGTGGTTCAGCGCGCCCGCCGAGTTGCAGGCATGGCGGATTCCCGGCGCGACGTCAAAGGCGGCCAGCGTGCCGAGGAAAAGCTCGAACTGTCGCCTGGTCATGGCGTCGTCCGAACCGGCGGAGGCGAAGTGGGTCCATGTGCCGGCGAGACGCGTACCGCGCGACCCTTCGATCAGCTGCGCGAGGCCTGGCGCATCCTCAGGCGCGCATCCGAAGCGGCCCATACCCGTGTCGATCTTGAGGTGGACCGGCACGTTTGCGTTCGTCGCCGCCAGCGCCTCCGCGAGCTCGCTGCTCGAGACCGAGACGCTGCATCCGGAGGACGCCGCGGCGCCGGCCTGCGCCGGCAGCAGCCCGCCCATCACCAGGATGTGCTCGGCGTCGACCAGGCCGCGGACCTGGGCGGCTTCCTCGAGCGTCGCGACCGCCAGCCGGGTGGCCCCGCCCTCGAGCGCCGCATGCGCCACCGGTACGGCGCCGTGCCCGTAGCCGTTCGCCTTGACGACAGCGAAAAGCTCGGTGCCCCTGGGCAGGTGGCGGAGGATGCGGTCGCAGTTGGCGCTG
>DATKFA010000246.1:0-8907 GCA_035511715.1 Candidatus Acidiferrum sp.
GGAGCAGCAGGGCTGCGGCGTACTGCGCCCACCACCAGCCCGTGAGCCCGGCGATGACGAGCCCGGCCAGCGTCACCGCAGCCAGGTAGGCGCAGCTCAACGTCTCGGCGATGTCCGCGCGAAGCGAGGGACTCTGGAGCACCACGTTGATTCGCCGCTTCCCCCTCGCCAGCAGCGGCATGGCAACCAGGGCCACGGCTGAGACCGCGATTCCCACGACCGACTCACTCGGCTCAACACGCAGCAAGAGGCCGGCCAGCGAGGTCGCGACGACGTACACACATAAAAGGACGAGGAGGACCGCCGAGATGCGGGTCGCCGTGGCTTCGAGCCGCTCCGAGTCGCCCTTGAGCCGGCGGTAAAGGATCACGCCGCTGAGCAGCTCGATGACCGAGTCGACGCCGAAGGCGGTGAGGAGGACGCTGCGCGCGGCGATGCCAGCGACGATCGCGACCGCCGCTTCGATCGACATCCAGGCGATGGTCAGCTCTTCCAGGCGGATCCCCTTCCGCACCGCGTCGGCTCGCGCAGCCTCGACCACGAAGCTAGGATCGCCCAATGCCAAGCCGCGTTGCGACGTATCGCGAAGAGCTGCGCAAGCTCACACGCTGGGAGCCCTATCTAAAGAAGCACTCCGGCCTCCCCGGGCCGAGGGCGAACCTCGAGCTGGTCGCCGCGGTCGCGGAGGAAGGCGACGCCGACGTTCTATGGCACCTGAGCGGGTCGAAGGACGAGTACCTTGCCCTGTGCGGGACAGCCGGCCTCGGCCGGATCGCGCTGCTCGAGCCCGACACCGTGATGTCGTGGCTCCGCGAGCGGGCCTCGGACCCGCGCTGGCGCGTGCGCGAGGGCGTGGCCATGGCGCTCCAGCGGATTGGTCGCGAAAACATGCCGATGCTTCTCGCCGCCATGAGGGAGTGGACGGACGGGGACGCGTTCGTGCAGCGCGCCGTGGTGGCGGGCCTGTGCGAGCCGCCGATCTTGAAGAACAACGTCGAGGTGGTGCAGGTGCTCGAGATCCTCGACCACGTGACGAGCTCGCTGGCTGCGAGCGACGATCGTCGCGGCGACGGGTTCCGCGTCCTCCGGCAGGCGCTCGGTTATGGCTGGAGCGTGGCCGCCGCGGCCGCGCCAGAAAATGCCTTGCCCTATCTCCAGAAGTGGCTGCAGTCGGAGGACAGGGACGTGGCGTGGGTCATGAACAGCAACCTGCGTAAATCGCGCATGGCGCCGCTGCGCGATGCGCTCGCTAAACCTTCTCCAGGATCACGATCGGGATCTCGCGCGAAGTAAGGGCTTGCTGGCGCTCGTAGTAGTCGATGAGCTTGGCGACCTCCGCACGTTCCGCGCCCTCGGCCACACGGGCCTTGACCGAGAACTTGTCAGTGCCTACTTCCACGGTCGCCACCGGATTCGCCTGCAGGTTCTGGAACCAGTGCGGATTCTGGGGCGCGGCGTTGTTGGACGCGATGACCGCGTAGCGGTCTCCATACGGACGCCATCCGATCACGACGGTTCGCTCGGCGAATGACTTCGCGCCGGTCGTGGTGAGGAGCATCGGCTTGCTGCCCGCCATCGGACCGCTGCGCAGCTGGCCGCCGTTGGCGCGGAATTCTTCGATCAACTTCGTATTGAAGGCTTTCATGTCCTCGGGAATCTGCGGGCGTTGTGGATTGCTCGACATGTCTTAACCCTAGAACGACAACACAGGTATGCGCGCGGCGCCTCCCGTTCTCCCCTTGGAGGTGTCGAGAGAATGAGTCAGAGTCTTCTGGTCGCCCTGATCGTCGTCGCGGCGATCGTGGTGATCGCGATCGTCGCTGTACTCGCGCGTACCGTGGGCAAGCCACGAATGCGCCCGCTGCCCGACGAGTCGAAAGACCGATTCGCGCAATCCTGGCACGCGATCGAAGCGCGCTTCATCGACGAGCCGCGCGCCGCGGTGCAGGAAGCAGACAAGACAGTGGTCATGATCTTGAGTGAGCGCGGGGCAACCGTCAGTGAGGACAAACACATGCCCGATGACATGCGAAAGGCGCGCGAAGCGATGCGCGGCGATGGCGCCATGCAGGACACCGAGGCGATGCGCCGCGCGATGATGCACTACAAGGCCATCGTCCACAACGCAGTTGGTACATCGCGACTCGCGCCCGAGCGCGGCCGCAGGGAGATGGCCTCATGAGCGATATGGAGCGACAGAGCAACGACAGGAAGGTTGCGGAGCGCGGTGAAGACCGGCCAAGGGGTGCGGACACGCTGCGAACCAACCCCGAGGTCATGGAGCGCAACGACGCCGAAACAACGCACGGGAACCCCGAGGTGATGGGGCGTTCCGAGCCTCAAACCATGACGGCCGAGCGCCAGAGTGCGAAGTCGTCGTCTGAGATGAGCGACGTACGGATGCGGTTCGAGCAGCTGCAGTCAGAGTTCATCGACGACCCGAAAGCCGCGGTCCAGAAAACCGAGAAGCTGATAGACGACGCATTCAACACGATGCGCGACAGGATCCAGAGCATTCACCGCGACGTTGAGAAAGCCGGGGACACCGAGCACTTGCGTCTCGCGATGCGCAGCTACCGCGACGTGATCGACTCGTTCGGGGGCGATCGCACGAGATAACCACCCGCCGTGCACACGCGGAGCCGGCGATCGCGCCGGCTCCGCCTTTTTCATGTGAGCCGGGTCTGCCTCAGGAATTTTCGAAGCCTTACGATCCTCAGCCTTGAACCCACTCGTTTCGCCTATGGCCGCCCTCGGATCGGCGGCCACGCTTGGCGTCGCCGACTTCACCGGTGGCGTCGCGGGCAGGCGCAGCTCGCCGCCCAGCGTGGCGCTAAGCATGGAGCTCGTCGGCCTCGTGGCGATTCCGCTGGCCATCTTGCTGCTGCCGTCCCGCTGGGACCTGGGCTTGATCGGCTACACGTTTCTCGGCGGCATGATCGGCGGCTTCGGTTTGATCCTCTTCTACCGCGCCATGGCGCTCAACCTCATCGGGATCGTGGCGCCGATCACCGGCGTGATCGCGGCCGCGCTGCCGGCTACGGCCGGCGTTGTTTTCGGAGGCGAGAGGCTGCATCTCGCGCAGGTCGCCGGGATCGTTGCGGGTCTGGTCGCGATCGGGTTGATCAACGGCCCGACGCCGGCGGCCGGCAAGGAGGCGAGGTCCGCGGTCGGGATGGCGATCATCGCGGGCGTTGCCTTCGGGCTGTTCTTCATCCTGTTTCACGCGGGCAGCGCGTCAGGCGTGCCCGCGTTCCTGACGGGCCGGTTGGGATCGGCAATCGTGTCCCTGTGTTTCGCCCTCGTGACTCGGGTTCCGTTCATCCCGCTCCGCGCCACGCTGCGGCTGATCGGGGTCGCGGGAACGCTCGACGGAGTCGGAGTCGTGCTGTACATGTACGCCACGCTGTTCGGACTGCTCTCGATCAGCGCGGTCCTGACGTCCTTCTATCCCGCGTTCACGGTGCTGTGCGCCCGCGTGTTTCTCCACGAAAGGCTCACGTTGCTGCAGACGTTCGGCGCGGCAACGGCGGTCGTCGCCATCGCGCTTATCGCGGCGGGTTAGGTCAGGGACTTCGCCATGACGATGTTGGTCGGCTCATAGCCGAGCTTGACGTACAGCGGACGGGCTGCCGCGTTGTGCCCGAACACGTGCAGGCGGATCGCCTCTGCGCCCATCCGCCTCGCAACTACCTCGAGCTCCTTCATCGCGGCCTCGGCGTAGCCGCGACGCCGAAAGTCGGGATAGACCTCGATGTTGTAGACGAACGCGTGCGGCCTGGGCATCTGCATCATGTGCACCCACAGGAGCCCGACCGCTTGGCGGTCAGTGGAACGCGTGATCGTCCAGAGGTGGTGCTCCGGAGTCGCGAGACCTTGCGGAAGCAGCTTCTCGTGCTCGGCACGGCTCTTCTCCACCGCCTCCTCTTCGGACCATCTCCCGTCGACAACGTGCTCGTGCGCGTACTCGACGATGGCCGTTGGGAGCCACTCGTCGAACTCCGCCTGCGTCATCGGCTCGAGCTGGATGTCGCTCAATCGATCTTGCGGACGGCGTCTCCGACGTGGACGGTGCCGGACTGCACCACCCGCGTGTTGATCCCGCGAAAGCTGACCGACGTGCCTTCGGGCGAGTTGGCGAACTCGCGGGCCGTCTGCCCAAACCGCGCGGCGAACTTCTCGCAACCAAGGTGAGGCTGGTCGCTGACCTCGATGACCGCCGACCCGATCGCGAGCCGGGTCCCGGGCGGGATGTTCGCGGGGCTGAGGTCGAAATCGGCGTACAGCTGGTCACCCGCGAGCGCCCAGCGCGAGCGGTCGCCCGCGACGAGCTGCGCCGCGCGGGCGTTCATCACCGTGAGCTGCGATTTCGGGTTGGGCCTGCTGCCCTGGCTCCACCTGTCGGCCACGAGCCCGCGTTCCACATCGAGCTCGCCCGACGCAGGCAAGACTCGCTCGTCGACGGCCGGCCGGGCCACGATCAGCTCCAGCGTGCCGACCTCGCGGGGCGCCCGCCGCACGTGGTCGAGCCCGGCCAGGAGCTCGTCCTGGGTCCGGTCGCCGGTCCTCACGTCCACTGAATCTGCCATCGGCCGCGAATTATCCGCCAAAACCAGGGCCGGCCCATAGGTGCGTTTTGCGCAAGAAGGTCGCAATCTTGCGCGGATAAGATGCGTCTTGCGCAAAACGCACGCAAAAAGTGCCCCGCGAGGGATTCGAACCCCCGACCCTCTGTTTAGAAGACAGATGCTCTATCCACTGAGCTAGCGGGGCGACGCGCTCATTCGCGAGAATACCTGCAAGGGTGGGCGACAACACTGACGGCGCTTCAGGCGCCTTGGGCGAGCTGAAGCAGGTCCTGGCCGAGGTCACCGACCTCACTCGCGCCGCGGCCGTGCTGGAGTGGGACCAGGAAACGTACATGCCGCCCGCCGGCATCCAGACCCGGGCCGAACAGCTGGCGACGCTGCTCAAGATTGCTCACGTAAGGCTGGCGTCAAAGGAGGTCGGCAAGCTCCTCGACCAGCTGGAAAACACGCTCAAAGACAAGCCCTTCGACTCGGACGAGGCCAGCCTCGTGAGGGTCACCCGTCGCGACTACGACGAAGCTGTCAAGATCCCGGCCGATCTCGTCGCCGAGATTGCCCACGCCAGCACCGTGGCCCGCCCCGCTTGGGAGAAGGCGCGGCGGGACGAGAAGTTCGACATCTTCGCGCCCTACCTCGAGAAGACAGTCGAGCTCAACCGCCGCGTCGCCGACGCGCTGGGCTACGAGGACAGGCCGTACGACGCGCTCATAAACCGCACCGAGCCGGGCATGACGACAAGGGAGCTGGAGACCATCTTCGCCGAGCTCAAGCGCGCCATCGTCCCCCTCGTCGCCGACATCGCGCGCCACGCCGACGCGGTCGACGACAGCGTGCTGTATCGCGGCTTCGACCCCGACCTCCAGCTTTCCTACGCGCTCGAGGTTGCGAAGAGGCTGGGCTACGAGATCGACAAGGGTCGCCAGGACGTATCGACCCATCCGTTCTCGATCACCTTCGGCCCCGGCGACGCCCGCATCACGACCCGCGTGTCGCGCGACTTCTTCAACGAATGCCTCTTCGGCACCATCCACGAGACGGGTCACGCCCTTTACGACCTCGGGTTCGGCCAGAACCTCGATCGCACGCCGCTGTGGGGCGCCGCCTCACCGGGCATGCACGAGTCGCAGTCCCGCATGTGGGAGAACCTCGTCGGCCGCAGCCTTCCGTTCTGGCACCACTTCTACCCAAGCCTCCAGGCGATGTTCCCCGAGGCGCTCAAGGGCGTCGACGCCGAGGGTTTCTGGCGCGCCGTCAACCGTTCGTACCCATCGTTCATCCGCGTCGAGGCGGACGAGGTCACCTACAACATGCACATTCTTCTGCGCTTCGAGCTCGAGAACGAGCTGCTCGATGGGACGCTCAAGGTCGCCGACCTACCCGAGGCCTGGAACGCGCGCTTCAAGTCGTACGTCGGCTTGAACGTTCCGAACGACCGCGAGGGCGTCCTGCAGGACATCCACTGGTCGTACGTGAGCTTCGGGATCTTTCCCGGCTACACGATCGGGAACCTGGTGTCGGCGCAGCTGATGGAGAAGATCCGCAAAGAGATCCCCGACCTCGACGGGCAGGTCGAACGGGGCGAGTTCAGCGCGCTGCTTCGCTGGCTCCGCCGCAACGTGCACCGCCACGGGCGCAAGTTCACGCCCAACGAGCTCCTGGAGCGCGCGACGGGCAAACCGCTGACGGCCGCGCCGTGGATCGCCTACGTGCAGGACAAGTTCGGCACGCTCTACGGCCTGGAGGCCGCCGGCAAAGCGAGCTCCTGACCGTACGCCTCAGTCGTCGTCCGGAAGCGTGATCTTGATGACGCCACCGGTTGCGCCCCCGCAACCGGGGAAGGTTGGGCAGATGCTACCCACCGTGACGTACAGGTTCCCGTCGGGTCCGACGGTGTCCATGTTCGGAAGCGTCAAGCCGTCCGCGAGCATCGAGAACTGTCCGGACTCGGTGTCGTACTTCACGACGTTGCCGATGAAGAACTTCGATGCGGGCGGCGGCACGAAGACGGGCCCGCTGCCGAACATGTTCACGAAGTAGACGTTCCCCTGGCCATCGCTGGTGCAGCCGGTGACGTGACTCAAAAGGGGAGCGTTGACGACGGAGAACGACTTGCCATGAACGCTAAGCAGCCGGCCTGAGAGCTCACCCACGAGAAGACCGTCTTCCGTCTGGACGACGCAGGTTGGAACGGCGTCGGAAGGAAACGCGTTCGGGTTGTCGAAGCGGGCGAGATCGTGGATGAGGATCTTGATCTTGCCGCCTTGGGTGATGCGGTCCAGCGTGTTCGAGCCGGCATCCGCGACATACGCGCCCCCATCAGTTGCCAACACTCCGTAAGGGTTCGCGTCATGCTCCTGCGTCCCCGGGCCCGGTGGCTGTGGGAACTTCGTCGTGTAGTTGAAATCGAATTCACCGACCCGGGCGACAATGTCCCACGAACCGTTCTTGTGCACGGAGATGAGCAAGCCCGCCTGATCCTTGCCGAGCGTCGAAGCAGCCGGCGAGATCGTGGGCGGTGACGGGACCTCCTGCGGCGGAGTGGCGATCTGCGCCAGGATGCGGCCTTCGCTCACCGAAAGGCCGGACGGACCCTCAGTGTCCAGGCCTCCTCTTGCCGATTCGGAGAACAGCCCGGTGACGAGCGGCGTCGGCGCGCCGTTGTTGATCCAGGAGATCCGCCCGGTCGGACCGATGCACACGTTTCCGGCCCCAGGGCCGCCGTCGAAACAGGCATCGCCGCCCAGCCCCGCCTCCGCGACGAGCATTTTCCCGTTCACAAATGCGATACCTCGCGGGCTGTGCAGGCCGGAAGCGACAGGCGTAACCGTGACGGCGGCCGCAGCTGGAGCCGGTAAGAGTGCGGTCACCAACGCCAGGGCGGGCAGGACAAAAAGCAGACGCCTCATTTGCTTCCCTTCTCCCCTACAACGGCACACTGAGTGCCCCAACTGCGCTTCCCCGAAATGCTCGGACGCTACAGGTTTGCTGTCAAGGGACAGATCGGTAATCGCCGGCTCGGGCCAGCATCCCGGGCAGCTCTTTGCCGAGCTGCCGGCCGAGCCACTGCGAGGTCTGGATCAGGACGTCGATGTCGATACCTGTATCGACGCCCATGCCGCGGAGCAAGTAGACCAGGTCCTCGGTCGCGATGTTGCCAGTGGCATTCGGGGCAAACGGACAACCCCCGGCGCCGCCGACCGAGGCATCGAGTGAGACGACGCCTTCTTCGAGCGCCGCCAGCGCGTTGGCGTAGCCGGTGTTTCGGGTGTTGTGAAAGTGCGCGCCGACGCTCGCGCCCAGGGACCTCGCAACGCGCACCAGCTCCCGCACCTGCGCCGGCACGCCGACCCCGATCGTGTCGGCCAGGCATATCTCGTCGGGTGGCACCGCCATGAGGTGCTCGACGATCTCGAGCACCCGCGTCGCCGGCACAGGTCCGTCAAACGGGCTGCCGAACGCGACGCTGATTGTCACCGTGATGGGCACCCGCTCGCTGCGCGCGCGGGCCACCAGCGCCAGCGCGGTCTTGAGGCCGTCTTCGGTGGTCGCGTTCTGGTTGCGGCGGCCGAACTCGTCGGCGGCCGAGAATGCGTAGTGCACCTCGTCGACCCCCGCGGCCATAGCGCGCTCATATCCTTTCTCGTTCAGCACCAGGCCCGCGTACGACGTGCCCGCTTTGCGGTGCAGCGCCGCCATCACCTCTTCCGCGCCGGCCATCTGGGGTACGAGCTTGGGATTGACGAAGCTCGCCGCCTCAATTCGCTTCAGGCCGGCCGTCGCGAGCCGGTCACACAGCTCGGCGCGAACTGCGGGATCGAGCGTTTTCGACTCGTTCTGCAGCCCATCGCGCGGGCCGACCTCGCAGACGATGAGACTCACATAGATAAAGGTAGAGAGAGGGTCAGGAAGGAAGCAGGTCGGTCATCGGTGCAGCGCCAGAAGCCTGGCCGAGCCGGCCCACGCCGAGGAGATCCTCCATCGTCGCGAGCAACGAGTAGTGCTTGTAGCGCCTGGTGCTCGACCTGTGGCTGACGCCTGGCGTGACCACGAGGGTCAGAACCTGGTTGTCGGTGCTGCCGTCGTCCTCGTCCCAGGTGATGAACAGCACTCCGCCCGACTTCCAGGCGCTGGACGAGGTGATCTGCCCGACCTCCTGCCGAAGCCAGCTGTCGCCGGTGGCGACGCTGCAGTTGTGGGTGTCGTGGCACATGTCGGGCGTGATCCAGACGAAGCGTGGCGTGGAGCCGCTGAGATCCGCGCTCAGATCCGTCAGCGGCACGACGTTCGCCGGGCACTGCCCGCCGTAGTAGGCGAAGGG
>DATKFA010000247.1:0-3381 GCA_035511715.1 Candidatus Acidiferrum sp.
CGCCTATCCGGGGGGCAACGGCGTGACGCTGCCCGCCAGCCCGAATCCCCCGCCGCACGACCCCGATCATCGCCACGCCGCCTGGTTGACGCGCGACCAGACCGCGCCCCGCGTAGCGTTTCCGCAGAGCGATATCCCGCACTACTGGGGCTACGCGGACCAGTTCACGCTGTGCGACAACTACTTCACCGACGTGGCCGGTCCTTCGACTCCGAACCACCTGATGCTGATCACGGCCGACTCGAGGCTCATCGACAATCCGTCGACGAATTACCGCATGCATCCGGGTCCGCCCGTGTACGACCAGCCTTCGCTTCCATCACAGCTCGATACCGCGGGCCTGTCCTGGGGCAACTACAACGGCTACGCGTTCGAGTTCATCAAGTACACGGCGGGCAAGAAGAAGGCGTGGCAGCAGCTCGCCGCCGATGCGTCGGGGGGCAAGCTTCCCACCGTTTCCTGGCTCTACTCCGACGAGGTCGAGAGTGAGCACCCCGCCGACACTGCGACGCAGCGCGCGGCCAACATGGGTGACGTGAGCAAGGGCAGCCAGTGGACCGTGAGCCAGGTCCAGGCGATCGTGGCTGCAGGCCTGTGGCCGCAGGTCGCGATCTTCATCACGTGGGACGACTGGGGTGGGTGGTGGGATCACGTCGCGCCACCCGAGGTCGAGAAGTGGACCGACGGCACGCAATTTCGGTTCGGAGGTCGGGTCGGTTGCCTGGTGCTCAGCCCTTACGCGCGGAAGGGATACGTCTCGAAGGCGCAGCACTCGCACGTCAGCCTGATCAAGTTCTGCGAGAACAACTTCGCCCTGCCCTCGCTCAACGCGCGCACGCAGGCCTCCGACGGGATGGAGGATTGTTTCGACTTCACCCAGGCGCCGCTGCCCCCGCCTCAGTAGCGGATGTCGTCGAGGGACCTCCAGCCGTAGGAAACCTCCTCCAGCAGCGCCGAGCCGATGGTGATTGGCTGGCTCCGCACATAGACGCCGCCCAGGCGCTCATAGAAATGACGAGCCTGGTGGTTGTCGCGCAGCACCCACACGATCATGTTCGGGAGCTCCCTTTCGCGTAGTCCCATCGCGACGGCCTGCACGAGGCGGCGTCCATGCCCCCGCCCCTGCGCGTCGTTCAGGACGTAGATGGCGTACAGCTCGCCGGTGAATCCCTCTTCGCCGGCGCGCTCGGGTCCTCCGGACGCGAAGCCGACCACGTGCCGCCCGTCCTCGGCCACGTAGACGCGACCGGCACCGCCGGTCAGCGTCCGCCTCCAGCGATCCTCGTAGCCGGCCTCGTCGAGGGAAGCGAGGAAGTCGTCCGGGAGCAGCCCACGGTACGCGGTGCGCCACGTGTCGACGTGCACGCGCGCGATCGCGGCTGCATCATCGACGCCGGCCGGTCGCACAACGCTGATCATCGATTCACAATCTAGTCGCGGGAGCGAGATGGACGACGACCTGGCCTGGGGCGAGCTCGAATCGGAGTTCAGCGGTCTTGAGTGGCGCCGCGTCCTGCGCGGGATCGCGCTGATCGGCCTCTCGCTTGTCGCCATCGCCGGTGTGGCGATTCAATACGTCGACCCGCAGATCGTGTCCGCCCTGCGTCACAACCCGATCAGGACCGGGCCTGGGGCTTCGTACCGCATCTCCGCGATCGACTTCACCGACCCCTCGACCGGCTGGATCGTGGCCGACTACGACTCCGGTGAATACTCAATCCTCCACACTGACGACGGCGGCATGACGTGGACACGCCAGCTGACCGGCTTCGATGTCGGCCGGGGCCACTACCTCAAGTTCTTCGACACGGCTGTCGGTGTCTACGGACTGATCGGGACGACGGCGCGGCTGTACCGAACCATCGACGGGGGCCAGACGTGGATGAGCCTTCCGGTACCGGACGCGAAGGGTTCGGTGCTTTCGTGGTCGTTCATCGATTCGTACTCCGGCTGGGTGCTGATCAGCGGAACGTCTGTGCAGTCTCCGCTGCCCGCGTATCTGTATCGAACGGACGACGGTGGCAGGACCTGGCAAAGCCTCGGCGTCCCCGCCTCATCTCCAGACCAGGTGTTCGAGGCCACCTTCACCTACTTCACGACGGGCTGGTTGAGCACCGCCAGCGACGGACCGTACGCCTACAAGACGAATGACTTCGGCGAGACCTGGAGCCACGTGCCCTTGCCGGCTCCCCCCGGCGGATGGCCGACCGGCGGCACGTTCCTGGTGGCGGTGCGGCCGACGTCGGATGGCGGAGTCACCGCGACCGTCGTCTTCTTTCCGACCCTCCAGGGCCGCAAGGGCCAGGGCGCCAAGATCCGCGATTTTCCGCCGCTCACCGTGCGCGCCTTCGACGGCGGCCGGCCCGTGACCTATTTCTATGCCACGCCGATTGGATCGGGGGTCACCACCTCAGTCCCGGCGGCCCTGCCGCCCAACCAGACTCAGCTCACGACCAGAGACAACGGCGCGAGCTGGCGCCAGGTCGCGGTGCCGACGACGATGGGCGCGGTCGGATACCTCGATGCGGCGCACTGGTGGTGGGTCGGAGCCGGCCAGCAGTCGGTCACCCTGGACGGCGGTGAGACATGGTCCGCCACGGCGGCCATCGATGTGCAGGCCCCGCTGCCGGGGTCGCTGCAGATCCTCGACCGCCTGCACGCGTGGCTGATCGGGACGTACCGATCGCGAGCGGTGCTCGAAGCCACCGCCGACGGCGGCCGCCACTGGAAGATGGTGTCGCTGCCCAGGCAGCCGGCCGCGGGCCGGCTTTAGGCCCTCACGAAAGCGATCACGGCGCGCGCCTCGGCGACGATCTCGCCGCCATCGTGCTCGATGGTCGCCTCGCAGAACGCCAGCCGCTTGGTCCGATGGCGCACGCTCGCGCGAGCTACCAGACGGCCAGGGTGCGCTGGTCGGAGGAAGTCGACTTTGAGGTCGGCAGTGACGGTGGACTGCCCCTCGTCCGCGAGCGTGAAAGCGACCGTCGCGAGGGCTTCGTCGGCCAGCGTAGCGATCGCTCCACCGTGCACGATCGGGCCTCGCGAGGTGGGAAAGCTGTGCCGCTCGGTGGTCATGTTCGCGGCAAGCACGAGGTGGCCCGCCTTCGCCTCGACGACGCTCCCGCCGATGTTCGCGATCATCCCGCTCGTCGACCATTCCCTGTAGATCTCGGGCAGGACGCGAAGGCCGTAAGGCTCGTCGGTCACAGCGACGAGTGCAGCTCGAGGATCGGCGCGACGAGCCGGTATCCCACCTCGGCGTTGATGCGAAGGATCGCGGGGTTCTCCGCATCGTTGCTGGTGCGAACCCGCGTGTAGCCGACTTCGATCGCCTGCGCCATCGACTGATACTTCAGCGCTCGGGCGATGCCCCGGCCGCGG
>DATKFA010000248.1:0-2832 GCA_035511715.1 Candidatus Acidiferrum sp.
GACGTCGTCCGGGCGGAACGGGTCTTCCGGCCAGAGCTCGGCGTGTCGCAGCCTGCGGAGCTCGTGGAATCTTTTCCAGTAGCTTGCATCGGCCGACCCTGGCTCAACCCTGACGGGCGTTAGCTCGCTGATCATCGCCCCTCGATAATCTCACGCATGACCAAAGCGAAGCCTTTCAAGGTCGGGGTCACGATCCACCCGCAGCAGTGCACGATCCAGGAGCTACGCGCCGCGTGGCGGCACGCAGACGAGCTCGGGGTCGACAGCATCTGGTTCTGGGACCACTTCTTCCCCCTCTACGGCAACCCGGACGGAAATCATTTCGAATGCTGGTCACTGCTGGCTGCGGTCGCTCTGGACACGAAGGCGCCGCAGATCGGGCCGATGGTCAGCTGCGCGGCCTATCGCAACCCGGACATGCTGGCGTCGGTGGCCGCGACGGTCGACCAGCTTTCGGGCGGCCGGTTGGTGCTTGGCCTGGGTGCCGGCTGGTTCGAGCGCGACTTCGACGAGTACGGGTACGAGTTCGGCGAGGCGCGAGACCGCGTCCGCCTGCTCCGAAACTACCTGCCTCGGATCAAGGCCCGGATCAAGAAGCTGCACCCCGGTCCCGCGGGACCGATGCCGATCCTGATCGCGGGCGGCGGGGAGCAGGTCATGCTCCGGCTGGTCGCCGAGCACGCGCAGATGTGGAACTCGATCGCCTCGATCGAGGACTACCGGCACAAGGCGGCTGTCCTCGACGAGCACTGCAAACGGATCGGGCGCGATCCTCGCGAGATCGAGCGGACGGCGAACGTCACCATCCGGAGCGAGAAGGAGATCGAGGAGTGGCTTGGGGCCGGCCTCCAGCACTTCGTCCTGCGCCTGGCCCGGCCGTTCGACACCAAGGCCCTCGAACGGGTGCTCCGGTTCCGGGATTCGTGAGCGACAACGCCGGCGGAGCTTATTTGTGGGTGGCTCACTAACAATTTCTCTGGCCCGGGCATAGCATTTCCGACACCACACCCTCTTCGCGGCGCGAGCCTCCTAACCGCTTGGTCAGGAGGCTCGACTATTTGATGGCAGGGGAGGCCGGGCTGGCCTCCCCTGCCCGACCCCTCCCCCACCCACGATGCGGGTCAGCAGATACCGCGCTGGGGGACGGCCGGAATGAATCCGGCCTACAGCTCTGTTTCCTCCGCCGTCAGGCGGCCTTCACTGCGGTCACCAGCTTGGTGAGCGAGTCCTTGGCGTCGCCGAAGAACATCAGCGTCTTGGGTCCGAACATGAGGTCGTTGTCGATCCCGGCGAAGCCTGGCCGCATCGACCGCTTCATGAAGATGATGTTCTTGGCCTGGTCCGCATTGAGGATCGGCATGCCGTAGATCGGGCTGCCGGGGGTGGACCGCGCGGCCGGATTCACCACGTCGTTGGCGCCGACGATCAAGGCCACGTCGGCGTTCTTGAAATCGTCGTTGACCTGGTCCATCTCCTTGAGCTGCTCATACGGCACGTTGGCCTCCGCGAGCAGCACGTTCATGTGCCCCGGCATGCGGCCGGCGACAGGGTGGATCGCGTACTCGACGTCGACGCCGCGCTTCTCGAGCACGTCCGCCAGCTCTCTGGCCGCGTGCTGAGCCTGCGCCACGGCGAGCCCGTACCCCGGAACGATGATCACGCGCTGGGAATAGGCGAGGAGCGTCCCGAGGTCCTCGGCGGATGCTGAGCGGACGCTTCGCCCTGCCGCGCCGCCGGCTGCGGTCACACCCTTCTGGACCTGCCCGAAGGCGCCGAACAGAACGTTGGCCAGCGAGCGACCCATGGCATCGCTCATCAGCTTGGTCAGGAGCGAACCCGAAGCGCCCACCAGCGTGCCTGCAACGATCAGGGCGAAGTTGTTGAGAGTGAAGCCGCTGGCGGCGACAGCGAGGCCGGTGCATGCGTTCAGCAACGAGATGACGACCGGCATGTCCGCGCCTCCGATCGGCAGCACGAAAGCGACGCCGAGGATGAGCGCAAGGAGCATCAGGGCAACGAACGTCAACGGAACCGACGCGATGGCTAGAACCGCGATGGCGAAGCCGACGATCAGCGCCGCAAGCAGGCCGTTGACGATCTGCTGACCCGGATACGTGATCGGGGTCCCCGTCATGAGCTCCTGCAGCTTTGCGAAAGCGACCATGCTGCCGGCGAACGAGATCGAACCGATCACGATGCTGAAGACGCTCGGGAAGACTTCGCTGAAGGGCGGATTCGTCCCAAAGTGCAGGAGCTCGACAATCGCAACGAGCGCCGCCGCGCCGCCGCCGACTCCATTGAACAGGGCGACCATCTGCGGGACGGCGGTCATGCGGACGATTCGCGCGCCGACGGTGCCGATGACCGCACCGATGACAACGCCGATCGCGACGATCACAATGCCGGCGCTCGAGAAGTGGAGCTTCGGGATGGTCGCCCCGAGGGCGATGACCATGCCCAGCGCAGCGGTGAAGTTGCCGTTGCGCGCGCCTCGTGGCGAGCTGAGCTGTTTCAACCCGAGGATGAACAGCACCGCCGCGACGAGGTACGCGATGGCGATGGCGACGTTCATTTCTTGACCGTCTCCGCCGTGGAAGCGGGCCGCGCGGGTTGGCGGCCCTTGAACATCTCGAGCATGCGGTCGGTGACGACGAACCCGCCCACCACGTTGGTGGTCGCCAGGGTCACCGCGATGAGCCCAAGGATGATCTCGACCGGCGAATGCGCGCCCGCGGCGATGATGATCGCCCCGACCAGGATGATGCCGTGGATCGCGTTGGTGCCCGACATCAGCGGCGTGTGCAGGATGGTCGGCACCTTGGAGATGACCTC
>DATKFA010000249.1:0-2399 GCA_035511715.1 Candidatus Acidiferrum sp.
GATGGCGATTCTGACGGGAGAGGCGGACGCCGACGACGGTGACTACCGCGCGCCCGCGGTCAACCGCTGCGCCAAGCTTCGGCGGCGCGCTGTGGGCGGCCAGGTGCTCGTATCCGAAACGACCTATTCGATCGTCGCCGACATCCTGCGCGACGACATCCAGCTGGTATCGGTGGGCAAACGGCTGCTCGAAGGCCACGAGCGTCCCGAGGAGATCTACGTACTGCAGCACCCGGATGTGAGGCTCGAGCTCGAGGTCACGCCGGACGAGCTATTCCCGACGCTGTCCGTCCTGCCGGGGGTGGAAGAGCAACCGGCCGGGTGAGGTTCAATGTAGGCCGATGGCAAGCACCAAGCGCGCGGCCAGCGGCCTGAGCGTCGACCGGTTCTCGGTCGTGCTGGTCGCGGTCGCCGCGACCATGTGGGCGTCGGACGCGTACTTCCGGAGCAACCTCAATCACCTCAGCCCGACCCAGATCGTGGTGGCGGAGGACGCGCTCATCACCTTGTTCCTGCTGCCAATCCTCATCCGCAGCTTCGGCGAGCTCCGCAACCTGGGTCCGCGCGGGTGGCTTGCGGTCGGGCTCATCGCCGTCGGGGCCCAGTCTCTGGCCACGATCCTGTTCACCGCCTCCTTCCAGGCGGCGCTCAAGCATGGTGTGCTCGCCGAGACCTACGTGCTGCAGCAAACCCAGCCGCTCATCGCCATGTTGCTCGCGTGGTTGATCCTCGGCGAGCGCCGGCGACCGTGGTTCTGGGCAGCGGTGGTGGTGGCGGTGGTCGGCGTCTATTTCGTCTTCAACGGGTCAGACCTGACGGCGCCGCTCAAGGCGCTGCAGAACGGTCGGGTCGAGGTCGGGCTGCTTGCGCTCGGGGCGGCCTTCTTCTGGGCCAGCGGCACCGTGCTTGGCCGGTTCGCGCTCGGCTCGATCAGCTTCTGGAGCATGACCTCGCTCCGGTTCACCCTCGCGCTGCCTGTGCTCATCGCCATCAACCTCGTGCAGTCGGGCGTGGCCGCGTTCTCGCACTACACCGTCGGAGACTTCGTGCCCAACCTGCTCGGCATCGCGCTGATACCCGGGCTCTTCGCTCTGCTGCTCTACTACTTCGCGCTGGCCCGAACACCTGCGTCACTGGCCACGATCGCGGAAATGGCTTACCCTGTCGCCGCCACGCTGATCGCATCGGCCCCGCCGCCCTGGGGATTCAACCTTCCGGTGTACCCGGTGCAGCTCATCGGGACCGCGCTCCTGATCGGCGTCATCATCGTGCTCAACCTGACAAAGGACAGGCCCGGCGAGGCTTCGCCGGTCACAACTCTGAAGCTCGCGGAGGGCTGAAATGGCGCGCGAATACGGAACATCGGTCGAAACCACGGCCCCGCCCGAGAAGGTTTGGCGGATCTGGTCGGACATGTCCACGTGGGGCCAGTGGAACCCGAACGTGACGACGATGGACTGGCAGGGTGGTTTCGCGTCGGGGACGACGGGAGTGATGAACACGCCGTCCGGGCAGCATCACAAGATGCAGCTCGTCGACGTGCAGCCGGGTCGAAGCTTCGCGCTGTTGACCGCCGTCGTGCCCGGCACGCGGTTCCGGTTCAACTGCCGGGTCGAGCCTGCCAACGGCAAGACAAAGATCAGCCAGACGGTTGAGGTCGGCGGTCCGCTGGGCCCGGTCCTGGGTGGAATGCTGGGGCCGCAGGTCTCGAAGGATTTCCCCACGCTGCTGCAGAACCTCGCGCGCAAAGCTGAGGCCGGCTAGCGTCCTCCATAGATTGCTACATAGATAAGGACGCGCGAGACAAACGCTCCTGAAAAGCGGCTGAAGCCCTCCGCCAGCTGAACACCACGCCTGCCACCATCGCGACCAAGAACGTCGCCAACCCGAGCGCGAGCAGGGTGTCGCCGGTTTTGCCCGCGGTGACTCCGGAGACGAGCGGCGTCCAGTCCACAGTCGCCGCCCCATTGAGCCAGGCGATGAGGCCGGTGCCGAAGGCGATGGTCGCAAGCGTCCAGCGCTTCTCACCGCGCGACATCTGCGACAGGTCGAAGCGGCGCTGCCTTGGCGTCACCTTCACGCTGCGAAGTCGGGTCAGGAGCACGATCCACACGACCAGCATCACCAGGCCGATGCTCAGCGCGACCCAGGGGTAGGCGGTCTTGTCGATCGGCGACAGGTCCGACGATCCTGCCCAGGCCGCCATCGGCAGAGCCCAGATGAGGCTGGCCAGCGCTGCGAACCCCGTGCGCCCGAATCGCTCGACAAGTCGCGTCATGGCAGCGGGTAGGTCTCCGCGAGGTACTCGGCAAACGTGACCTTGCCGCTCCTGTGCTCCGGCGTTGTCAGCACGCCTTGAGCCCACTGCCGGCTGAATTTGAAAGGCATGGGTAGGTTGA
>DATKFA010000250.1:0-2605 GCA_035511715.1 Candidatus Acidiferrum sp.
CTGCGCAGCGAGGCGCATCACCTCGGCGCGCTGGTGCGCACGATCGTCACGTGCGAGACGTGTCACCGCACGTTGTCGAGCACGATCGGCGTCGCGACCGCTGCCGAGCCCGAGCCGGCGAAGGTCGAAGCGCATGCCGACGGCGAGCTCGTCGAGACGGCCCCGCCCAAAGCAGCAGCGGGCGCCAGGAAACCCGCCACCGCCAAGAAGCCGGCCGCGACGACGTCAGCCGCCAAAAGGTTGGCGGGTAAGAAGGCCTCGCCCACTAAGCCCGGTTCGACGGCCACGAGGAAGACCACCCGAGCCAAGTGACACAGTCGGCGGTCAGGGTTGACCGCCTGGAGAAGCAGCTCGGGCCGAACAAGGTGCTGCGGGGCATCTCGTTCGACGCGCGGTCCGGGGAGATATTCGGGTTGCTCGGCCCGAACGGCGCCGGCAAGACCACGACGCTGCGCATCATCTGCACGCTGCTTGCGCTCGACGCCGGCTCGGTCGAGGTCCTCGGCTTCGACACGCGGGTTGCGCCTCAGGAAGTTCGGCGTCGGGTCGGGGTCGTCACGGCCGAGATCGGTATCTACCCGCGACTCACTGCGCGCGAGAACATCGCGTACTTCGCCGAGCTGACCGGTGTGCTCGACGGCAATTTGGGGCGACAGGTCGACGCGGTCGTGGACCGGCTCGACATGGCCTCGTTCGCCAACCAGCGCGCCGAGTCGCTCTCCTCGGGTCAGAAGCAGAAGGTCGCGATCGCGCGCGCCATCGTCCACGACCCGCCCGTCCTGATGTTCGATGAACCTACGTCCAACCTCGACGTGCTCGCATCGCGCGAGATACGCGAGTTCATGGTTGAGTCCAGGGGCCGAGGCAAGTGTGTGATCTTCTCCACGCACGTTCTCCATGACGCGGAGCGGCTGTGTGACCGGGTGACGATCATCCACCAGGGCCGCGTGGTCGCTAGCGGCACCACAGGCGAGGTCAGGGGTGAGCACCAGGACCTCGAGGACTCGTTTCTCGCGCTGGTCGAGGCGGCAACGTGAGCTCGACGGCGATCGTGTTTCGGAAGGAGCTGCGCGAGATACTCCGCGACCGGCGGACGCTCATCGCGATCGCCCTGGCCGCGCTGGCCACCCCGGTCGTGCTCTTCGTCATCGCGGATGTCTCGACCAGGACGGCCGCGTCGACCTACACGGTCGGTTACTCGGGACAGATCCCCACAGGGCTCGACGTTCTCTTCAACGCGACCGGCCTGAAGCTTGTGGAAGTCGCGGCTCCGGCCGAAGCGGCCAGGCACGAGGTGGACCTGGGAGTGGTGTTCACGGATAAAGGCGCGGACGAGTACTACGACCCGACGCGGCAGAGCGCCCAGCTCGCCGACGTGAGGTTCCAGACCATTCTCAGCAAGTACGACGCGGCCGAGGTCGCCGCCTCGCTGCAGAAGCAGGGCGTCGACCCGTCGGTGCTCAACCCTCTGCCGGTGAGCGTCCATCCGCTCAGCTCGCCGTCCCAGGCGGCAGGCAACTCCTTCCTGAGCTTCTTCCTGCCGTACATCCTCATCACGATGAGCCTGACCGGCGGGCTCTCCGCCGCGCTCGACACGTCGGCGGGCGAGCGCGAACGCAAAACGCTCGAAAGCCTTCTGCTGACCCCGGCGCCGCGCAGCCAGGTCCTGATCGGCAAGATCCTCGCGGTGAGCGTGATCAGCTTTGCGGCGGCGCTGGCGGCGATCGCGTCGATGCTGATCGCCCTCTCCCAGATCAGGTTCGGCGAAGGGGGCGGAACGCTTCCGGTCCACCTGAGCGCCACCGCCGCGGTGGTGATGGTCTGGCTGGCGATACTGCTGGCGGCGGCGTTCAGCTCCCTGACCATCACGCTTGGCACGCTCGCACGCAGCTTCCGGCAGGGCCAGGCCTACGCGACCCCGTTGTACTTCATAACGATCTTCCCCGCTGCGATCGTGCTTTTCATCCCGGACTTCAACCCAAGCCTCGCGTACTACCTGATCCCCATCCTCAACGCCGTGCTCGTGCTGCGCGACGCCATCATCCACGGCACCGTCGACTGGCTCCCCCTCGCGGTCACCTCGCTCAGCCTTGCCGTGACCGGAGGTCTTTGCTTCTTCCTCGCCTTGAGGCTGTTCACACGCGAGGCCCTGCTGATCCGGTCCTGAGTGGCAAACTGTTCTCGAGGAGAACATGGGTCGCCCCCGACTGGAGCTGAGGGACCTTCGCAGCCTCGAGCGAAGGAGCATGTATTCGATCTTCCGTCCGCTCGACCCGAACGAGCGACTGCCGCGCGAGCTGATCTTCGAGGCGCGGCGCTACAGGTGGCTGGAGAAGCGGGCGGTGCTCACCTGGGTCGGGGTGCTCTATCTGCCGGCGGTGATGCTGACCGTCGTCGTCCTCGGTTCCCTCAACGTTGGAGCGCTGATTGCATTCGGGACCGCCGGGCTCGCGCTGCTCGGGGTCTACATCTACGTCGCCTCCGCCAGGGAGCCCTAACCCCCGAGCAACCACTCGGCCACCTGGACGTGATCGGGGACGTCGCCTTCTCCGACTGACCAGGCGACCGTCTGCGCGATGCACCACCGACGGGCTCGCTCGCGGTC
>DATKFA010000251.1:0-4223 GCA_035511715.1 Candidatus Acidiferrum sp.
CCATTGACGCCTCAGGCCACGCGGCGAAGGACCTCCAGCATCGCTTCAACTGGACGTCGCCGCTCATCATGTCGCCCTTCGATCCGGACACGCTCTATTACGGCATGGAGCGCCTTTACAAGACGACCAATCACGGGGGAACCTGGACGGCCATCAGCCCCGACCTCACACGCAACGACAAGTCCAAGCAGCAGGCTTCCGGCGGTCCCATCACCAAGGACATCACCAGCGTCGAGTACTACGACACCATCTTCGCCATCGCGGAGTCGCCGCTGACGAAGGGAATGATCTGGGTCGGAACCGACGACGGACTGATCCAGCTCACGCGCAACGACGGCGGCGGCTGGACGAACGTCACGCCGCCCGAGATGCCCCCGTGGAGCACGATCAGCATGATCGAGCCGTCGCGCTACGACGCCAACATCGCCTATGTCGCGGTCGACCGTCACAAGCTCGATGACCTCAAACCCTACATCTTCAGGACTGCCGACGGCGGCAGGACCTGGGCGCGCATCGACGGCGGCCTCCCGGAGGGCGCATTCGTTCACGTGGTGCGCGAGGATTCGGCCAAGCGCGACCTGCTGTATGCGGCCACCGAGACCGGCGTGGTCGCGTCGTTCGACACCGGACGACACTGGCAGAGCCTGCAGCTCAACCTGCCGCGCTCTCCGGTTCACGACCTGGTGGTCAAGGGAGACGACCTGGTGGTCGCAACCCATGGCCGCTCGTTCTGGATTCTCGACGACGTTACGCCGTTGCGCGAGGTCGCGGCTGCGGCGCATGCCTCGGCGGCCTACCTCTACACGCCCGAGACCGGCTATCGGCTCTACTATCCGGACCTGGTCGACAGCCGCCCGCCTTCCGGTGAGAACCCGCCCGCCGGAGCTCTCATCGATTACTACCTGCCGTCGCGGCCAACCGGTCCGGTCAGCCTCGATATCCTCGACGCCGCCGGCAGCGTGGTGCGACACCTCACCAGCGTAAAACCGCAAGGGGACGAGCAGCCACCGGAATGGCCGGACCAGGTGCATCCCGTGGATACGCTGCCGGCGTCGGAGGGCCTGAACCGCTTCGTCTGGAATCTGCGCTACGACGATCCCACCCAGATTCCAGGCGCGTTCTATGCCGGGTTGCCGCCACGCGGCCCGATCACGTTCCCCGGGAGCTACACCGTCAGGCTCACCTATGGCGGGGAGACGCACACCGCGCCACTCACGCTCCGGGTCGATCCGCGCGTCAAGGGATCGCTCGACGGCCTGAAGCAGAAGTTCGCGCTGTCAATGCAGGTCTATCATGATCAGGACGCGTTGCATCGCGCCGTGAACGACATTCGCGCACTCAAGAGCGAGGTCGCCGCGGCGATGAAAGGAGCGAGCGGCAAGACCTCGAGTTCAGCGCTCACCGCCGAGGGCAACGCGCTCCTCAAACAGGCGTCGCAGATCGAGGGGCTGCTGGTGCAGGTCAACATCAAGGGCTCGGAAGCCAATCTCAACTTTCCCGGCATGCTGAACGAGCAGATCTACTCCTTCAGTGGTCTACTCGATGACGCAGACACGGCCCCCAACGCGCAGGAGATCGAAACCTACGCCGACCTGCACGCCCAGCTCGCCGCGCAGCTCGCCGCCTGGCAGGCGCTGACGAAGAGTGGCGTCTCGACCTTCCGGGCGCACGCCCAGGGAGCCGGCCCGGGTTCGCGCGACAGCTCGACGCGAACGGGTCGGTAGCGGAGCGGCCACCGCACACGCCGTGGGCGGAAAGTGAGCTCGGTAACGCAGCGTGCCGCGGACTTCTGCGCGCGATTTCGCGTGCAGGTGCCGATCCTTCTCGCACCGATGGCGGGTGCGTCGGCGCCCTCGCTGTCAATCGCCGTCGCTGAGGCCGGTGGGCTCGGAGCATGTGGCGCGGTCCTCATGTCACCCGTGGAGATCCTTCAATGGGTCGCCGAGGTCCGGTCGGGAACGAAGGGCGGATTCCAGCTCAACCTATGGATTCCCGACCCGGCGCCCGTGCGTGACGCGCGGCAGGAGGACGCGATCCGAAAGTTCCTGGCCGAGTGGGGCCCTGCGGTCCCGGCGGATGCAGGAGACGCGACTCCGCCGGAGTTCTCTCGCCAATGCGCGGCGATCCTCGAGGCGCGGCCTGCGATCGCTTCATCGGTCATGGGATTGTTCCCGGCGGAATTCGCGACGCAGCTTCGGAGTGCGGGCATCGCATGGTTTGCTGCGGTCACCACGGTTGCCGAGGCGAAGCTCGCCGAGGCGGCGGGCGCCGACGTGATCGTGGCGCAGGGCCTCGAGGCGGGCGGACATCGTGGGAGCTTCGATGCGGGCTCCGCGGAGTCGCGCCAGGTCGGACTGTTTGCGCTGCTGCCCGCCGTCGTCGACGCCGTGCGGCTTCCGGTCGTTGCGACCGGCGGAATCGCCGATGCGCGCGGCGTCGCCGCCGCGCTCCTGCTCGGAGCCTCCGCGGTGCAAGTGGGGAGTGCATTTCTACGCTGCCCCGAGGCGCGGATCCCACCCGCCTGGGCGAAGGCGCTTTCGATGATCCGGCCGGAGGACACCGTCGTCAGCCGTGTCTTCAGCGGTCGAGCCGGGCGCAGTATCGCCACCGCGTACGTTCGCGCAGCGACGGCGCCGGGCGCACCTGCGCCGGCGCCCTATCCGGTGCAGCGCGGCCTGACCGCGTCGATGCGGCAACAGGCTGTGAAGTTGGATGACGTGAAGCGGATGCAGGCCTGGGCCGGCCAGTCTGCGGCCCTCGCGCGCGCGCTGCCCGCGTCCGCTTTGACCCGGAGTCTCTGGGACGAAGCCATGCAGCTGCTGGGCGTTCCCTGGAGCCCGCCAACGGCGTAAACCCCTAGGCCGTGCGACAGGGCTCCCGCCCGATCCGAGGGTCCGCAGCGCGAAAGATGGGTGAGGCTGCCGCTTCGCAGAGACACCACGGGGGCTAGCGTATCTCCCAACCGGAATATTCCGGATAACTGCAGGGGAGATACCGCCATGCCACGCAATCTGAACTTCAAGGCCACGATCTGCAGCGTGCTAGGTGCGACGCTGCTGTTGTCGCTCAGCGTGCCCGTCGGCGCGGATGAGTCGACCGAGGTCCCACGCCGCGTCGTCAACTTCGCCGACCTCGATCTCACGCACAGCGCCGGAGTCGAGGCGCTGTACGTGCGGATCCGCTCGGCGGCCCGGGAGGTCTGTGAGCCGCTGATCGCGAGGGACCTGCATGCGGGTATGCGCTCACGGACCTGCGCGGAGCAGGCGATCGAGCGAGCGATCGCCGAGGCGAATGCGCCGAAGCTGACGAGCTACTACCTCGCGAAGACGCACCGGGTGGTCGCCATTGCACGCCGGGACTAGGGACGGTGAGCAGGGGACGGTGGGGCCCTGACACCGTCCTCTTGCACGATGTCGCCTGCCTGGCTGCCCGCCTTCACGATCCCCAGCCCGAATGCCGCCGCCACCGCCTCGGTCCGGGAATGAACCTCGAGCTTCTCGAGGATGGAGGAGACGTGATGCTCGACGGTCTTCGCGGCAAGGTGCAGTCGCACGGCGAGCTCAGTGTTCGTGTGTCCATGCACGAGCAGCCTCAGCACCTGGATTTCCCGTGAAGTAAGGCCCGCCGCGTTCTCTCGCGTCGAGGCACGTGGTCCGCGCGGAATCCCGCGCACGCCGAGAGCGCGCAGCCGCTGACGCACGATCGCAGTCAGCGGACCGGCACCTAGGCGCTCGAGGATCGCCAGCGACTCGCGCAGTGCCTCTTCGGGCCCATCGGCAAGCGCGAGCGCGCGCTCATAGGGCGCGTCGAGCCGCTGCCAGGCCACGGCCGCACCTTCCCAGTCTCCCTGGATCATGAGCGCGTACGGTTCGGCGACGTCCGCAACTGATTCCAACGCGAGGTTGGCGCGACGTCCCCAGTAAGTAAGCTCGCCCTGCGTCCACGCGGCTCGAAGCCCTGCCGCCGCTTTGAGGCCGGTGGCTGCTTCCTCCGCTACACGCTTCAGATCGCCGCGATACCAGGCGACTTCGGCGCGACTCGCTGCGACACGGCCGATGCGTTGCAATTCACCGGTTGGCAACGCGAGGCGCATGGCTTCGTCGAGAAGCGGATCCACGCCCGGATCACCGCGTCGCGCGCGCACCAGGGCCAGCACGACCAGCGCCGGTATGCGCTGCGCGACCGCTGGCGCGTGGTGCTCGATCAGTTCCGCCGCCGTTTTG
>DATKFA010000252.1:0-4902 GCA_035511715.1 Candidatus Acidiferrum sp.
GGCGCAAGCTCGCAGTGGAGCGCCAGCACCTCGGCCGCGGACAGCCATCCCTGGTACCGAAACAGCTCAGGCAGGTAGCCGATGCGGCGGCGAGTCTCGAGGTCGCCGACCTTCTTGCCCAGCAGCCAGCCCTCCCCAGAGGTGGGCGCCAGCAGGCCGAGCAGCACTTTCACGGCGGTCGTCTTGCCCGCTCCGTTGGGACCCAGGAAACCGAACACCTCGCCGCGCGGCACCGTCATCGAGAGCGACGCGAGCGCGACCGTCTTGCCGAACTTCTTCGACAGCTCGACCGTCTTGATCGCCGGCGTGCCGGCGGCCACCCCTTTCGGAGAGGCCGCCTCGGTTTCTTCCGCTAACTCGGCCACTTGCTCAGGCTAAACGCCTGATGGCGCTAGAGGGTTTTGGCGATGTTGACCGCGACGTCTTTCTTGATCGAGCCGGCGACCACGTAGACGTATCCGTCCTTGCCGACCCAGACCACGCCGCCGCCAAGACCGGTGTTGTCGCCCATCGCCACGCCGTTCTGCCCGTTGATGTCGACCTGAGTCGCGCTCGCGTACTGGACCGGCACCGGGATCAGCAGGGTCGTGGACGGGTCCTTGACCGCCCGCACTGCGTTGGCCAGGTCCGGCGAGATACCGGGCAGGCCGAGGATGTAGTCCTCGAGGGTCTGGGTGCTGACCTGGGTCGACGTGACCGTCGGCGCAGCCGACTTGGCGAGGATCAGCTGAGGAAGGTTGACCACGTTGGCGCTCGAGCTCGGCTGGTTCATGTCGCCGTAGATCTCGCCGACTGCCGGACCAACGGTGACGGTCAGCGTCGCACCGTCAATGCCTGCGGGCAGCGCCGGCAGCGTCTTGCCGCTTGCGGCGGCTGCAGCCTGCGCCTTGGCCGCGCTGAACGTGAACGTGGCCACGGCCTTGGACATCGCGCCGTAGGTGATGGTCGTCGAGATTCCGCTGGGGATGTTGCCCGCGACCGGGGCTGTGATGCCGCCCGCGGCCGCCGATGCGTCCGCGGCGCTCGTCGCGACCTGCAGGTTCGGCTGCTGGGTCCAAGTCACCGTTCCGTACTCGGAGAGCTGCGACAGCGCCTGCATGTCGGCGACGGTCACGGGAACCGCCACGACGGTCGACGGCTTGAAGAAGAGTCCTTCATACGCGAACGCCACCAGGGAGAGTGCGGCGACCATCACCGCCGCCACCAGGGCGAGGCGCATCGGGCGGACCGGCGACCGCCAGACCGGCAGTAAAACGGGCAGGCGCACGAGCGCCGGCTGTGAGCGCGGCGCCCGCGAAACCTGGGCAAAGGCGCGCGACACGTCGACGCGGGCGTCGGGGACCGCGAGCAGGGTCGCGATCGACCGAGCGTCATCGGAGATGCGCGCGAAGCGTGTCTTGCATTCGGCGCAGCCATCGAGATGGGCGGCGTCCGCGCCCGCTCGCGCGTCCGGGTCGTCCACCATCCGGCGAAGTGTTCCGTCAGTTAGATGTGCCACGTGTGACCTCCTGGCGGAGCGATGCCTCCGCGCGTCTCAACAAAGTTCCAACCTGTCCGATTCCGACGCCGAGCGCCTGCGCAACCTCGGCGTAGCTGAGGCCGCTGGCCCGCATCGCGAGCGCGGCGGCCGGCTTTGGCGCCAGCCGTCCGAGCGCCGCGCGCACCAGGCGGCGGTCCTCACTGACCTCGAGGTGCATCTGCGGATCCATGGTCCTGTCGCCTTCCTCCAACGCCTGCGCAACCTCTCGCTTCTGCCGGCGGCGCGCGCCCCGCAGCCGGTTGAGCGAGGCGTGAGCAGCCGCGCGGTGGAGCCACGCCGGCGCGTACTGCGCCGTCGCGGAATGCAGGCGGTGGAAGTCGACGAACACCTCCTGCGCCACGTCCTCAGCCTCGTGTGGATCTGCCAGAACACGATTGGCGATTGCGACGACGCGGCCGTATTCGGACGTGAAAAGGGCCTCGAACGCCTGGTTCTCAGAACGGGCTGCGGACATCCGGTGCGCTTCGAGATTCGTCGCCACTACTCATAAGCACCGCCGGCCTCCGATTTGTGACCGGTGAAAAGGTACGCAAGGTCGCGAAAGAACGGCCAGCCCCATACGCCGGCCGACAGCAGGCCCGCGAAGATCAGCACGGCGTCGATGCTCTCGCGACCCTGCCGCTCCCAATACACGTCGGAGAGGTTCAGCCAGAGTGCGAACTCGTCAAGGGTCAAGGCCGCTCCGATGCCGAACGCGATCGCCGTGACGCTCGCGATCCAGCTCGAGCCGACGCCGACCTCGAGAAGCCACACGTAGGCGACGACGATCAGCAGCAGGATTCCCCACACCAGGTGATGGATGTGAGTTCCGCCGGCGGAAACGTTGTGGAATGGACCGATGCCCGCGCGGATCATGGACGTGATCCCGCGCACGATGCCGAAAGTGATCAGGAAGGAGAGCGAGGCAAGGAACAGTCGCTCCCGGCGCTCGTTGCGGAAATGAAAGGTATAGAGGCGCCGAAGCTCACGCCAGAGCACCCGCTATCCCGCCAGGATCTTGCGGCGACGCAAGCTGCGCGCGATCTCGTCCTCGATGATCGTGAAGTCAGCGCGGGGCAGGGCGTGGATGTGCCCCTGGAACGCCAGCGTCCAGTGCTCGGGCGGCCACTTGCGCACGTAGTCGAGCCGGTAGGCGAGCTCTTTGGCCGGGACCCAATCCAGCTCTTCCAGCACGATGTCCGCCCGGATGTGGACCCTCCACGGGTAGTCCTCGTCCCGGCGCGACGAGCGCCAGATGGGCGTGTGGTCCTCGTACATCGGGGAGGCGACCGTCACGGTCGCGGCGAATCCCATGCGACCCGTCACGTAATAAAGGACGCGATCGCCGACCCTCATGGTCTCGACGCGCCGCCGGTGACGGCTCTTCAGACCCTGGATCGCAAAGCCGTGCTCGCGCGTCTTGCGAAAGTTGTCGGGCGAGCTGACGACCATCCAGTACTGGGCCGCGCGCCCTCCGCCTGACTTGCGCTTGCGTTTCGACCGTCCAGGCTTCGGGCGGCCCTGCTCCGCGGGAGCGGCTTCCTCGGTGTCGCTCACTGGCCGTTGATCTCGACCGGCGGCACGGGGCCCAGGTCGCGCGGCTCGGGCAGCAGCGCGCTCAGGTTTCGAATCTGCGCGACGTGGGCCATCTCATGCTTGACCACCAGCCGGCACGCATCGAGCAACGTCAGCTCGCCGCCCCTCGGGTCGATGATCAGGCGCTCCCACTCGGCCTTGCCCCAGCCGTGGAGCAGGTCGACCGTCCTGCGGCGGACGCGGGCGAAATCTTCGAGCGCTTCGCGTAGCGGCACGGACAGCTCCTGGTCGTGGCTCGGGTCGATGGCTGCCCGCACATCCGCGCTGGTCTGTCCATCCAGGTGGGCGTGGCGGAGCAGCGCGTCCACCTTGGGCGCGGCCACGACCAGATGGGCGATCAGGCTCCCGAGGGTCGGAAAGGCGGGGCCGTGGCGGTACCGCAGGCGATCCTCGTCCAGCCAGTAGACGAGGTCGCTCGTCCGCTCCGGCACGGAGCCGAGGAGCAGGACGACGTCCGCCGTCGACATCTCCTCCTGGAGTTCCATTACTCAAGGTTAACGGGGGTGAAAATCCACACCAGGGCGTCACCATGGGCGCTCGATGGACGCGATGCTGGGGCCGGACGGCCGGCCCTCGCGCTTCGACGGCGCGGCATGGGTCTCGGCCGACGGCCGGTTCTGGTGGAACGGCGCAGCCTGGCAGCCGATCAAGAAGCCTGGGCTCCGGCTCCCGATCGCCCTGCCGGCGCTCATCCTGGTCGTCGCCTTCGGGGCGTGGTTCGTAGTCACCAAGGTGCTGCCTCCGCCGGGCTCGTCCGTCGTCGTGATTGGCGTCTCCGGTGCGAAGATCGACAGCTCGTCCCAGATCGAGCTCGACTACGCCCGCGCGGACATGTGCCCGGACCTCACGTTCGAGATCGTCTTCTACGACCAGGCGGGACATGCGCTGCCCGGCACATACATCACCGACCACCACTACAACGTGACGGGCGGCGTGAGCCACCACTACGTCTTCTATGCAGTCAACTCGATCCCGTCGGGCGCCGCCCGCTTTGACGCCAGCGCTGTCTGTCACCGCTGACGTCGCATACTCGATCACGTGGAAAACGCCCAGGTCGCGTGTGACAGGTGCGGAACGCAGCTGGTCCCGAACGCGGCCTACTGCGAGAAGTGCGGCGCACGGACACGCCGGGCGCGCCGCCTCGTGCGTCTGGCGATTCGCGTCGAGCTGGTTTTCTTTGGGCTCGTCGTGCTGCTGGTGATCGGGTTCACCTGGATCTACGCCGTCCAGAAATAGCTTCCCGGATGGTCCGGACGATCCGGCCTCCGAGCTAGCGCCGGTAGATCGCGCGCCCTTCGACCTCGTCTTTATTGAGCCGCTTGTTCAGGTGCAGGCCCTCGAGGATGAACTCGATGACCGAGGCCCTGACCTCGGGGCGGTCGGGCAGCGAGAGGCGCTTGAGCGCCGTCGCGATCTCCGGCACGTCGCCGATCGCCCGCGTGTAAGCCCGCGCGGGGATCCCCTCGCCGACCTCGAGCATCCCGCCCTCCTCGAACCGCGACACGACACCCTCGAACTGGGAGGCGGAGAAGTGGCGGCTGAAGACGGAGCTGATCGCTCCGCGCTCGAGCCGCGCCAGGACCTGCTCCTCCTTACCCTCGTCCAGCGCCTCGATCTCGACGCGACCGGCGGTCGACGACGTGAGGAACGCGAGGTCGGTGATGCGCGGCACCGCCAGCGTCTCGCCAAGTCGGGCGGCGCGCCGCACGGAGTTGGAGGCGAGGTTTTCGACGTTCGCGATCGACATGCGCACCGAAACGCCTGACGACTGGGAGATGTGCGGGCTG
>DATKFA010000253.1:0-5717 GCA_035511715.1 Candidatus Acidiferrum sp.
TGGATGTCGCCGTCCAGGTCCATCAGCAGCGTGTTGACGGTGAAGTCGCGCCGGCGCAGATCCTCCTCCAGGGTCGCACGCCGCACGTCGGGCTTGCGCGAATCGGGTGCGTAGGATTCCGAGCGCGCGGTCACGAACTCGACCAATCGACCCGCCATGGTCACCTGGGCGGTTCCGAAGCGCTCGAAAGTTACCGGCGGCGGGGCGCCGGCGAGCTCCGCGAAACGCCTCGCCAGGTCGAGCCCGTCGCCGTCCTCGACGACGACGTCGGGATTGAGATGATCGCGGCCCAGCAGCTTGTCCCGCACGTAGCCACCGACGATCCACGCCCTGGCGTTCAGATCGTGTGCGGCGCGCTTGAGGAGGCTTAAGAGCTCCTTCTCACCTAGCGGTTGAGACGCGCCCATTCCACCGCTCCGACCTGCCCGGCGCGATCCCCGAGGCGGGCACGGCGCACGCGCGGGCGGCGGGCGGCCTTGATGAATGGCGACGAATGCAGCGTTTCCAGCATCGTCGGCTGCACCAGAGCCCACGAGCGCGAGACGCCGCCGCCGATCACGAACATCTCGGGGTCGAGCGCGTTGGTGAGGCTGATCAGAGCCAGGCCCATGTAACGCGCGGCCCGCTCCACCACCGCTCGCGCGTGGCGCTCACCTCTTGCCGCGGCGGCGAAGAGCTCCGCAGCAGGGTGGCCCGTCTCCTTGGCCAGATTCGCTCCGCCGATGAACGCCTCGAGGCAGCCCCGCTGACCGCAGCTGTCGAGCGGACCGTTGGGGTCGATGATCATGTGGCCGATCTCGCCCGCCGTCCCATGTCCGCCGCGATAGAGCTTGCCGTCGATGATCAAGCCGCCGCCGACGCCTGTCGACCAGGTGATGTAGATCATGTTCCTCGTCCCGCGACCGGCGCCGCGGGTGTGCTCGCCAAGGCCCGCCATGTCGGCGTCGTTGGCCAGGTGGACGGACGCCCCCGTGGCGCGGCTCATCATCGCTTCGAGGGGCACGTTTTGCCAGGGCAGGTTCGGCGGGTTGACGAGCACGCCGCGCTTGAGGTCGATCGGCCCGGGCGCGGCGATCGTGATGCTCCGGACCTTCTCCCTTCCGCGGTGCCGGTCGATCTCCGCGGCCGCCCAGTCGACCATCGCCTGCGGCGTCGGCAGCAGGTGCGTTTTGGTCTTGATGCTGGTGATGAGCTGGCCGTCCGAGCGCGCGAGCGCGACGCGCACCTGGGTTCCGCCGAGGTCGATTCCCGCCAACATTGCGGGATTAGGGTAGCGGGCACGAACCCAGGCCCTTGTGATCGGCAGTTTGGTCCGTCTGGCGCCGAACGTCCCTATCCCGGTCGAGGAATTGGGGCATTTGGCGACAAACGTGCGGGTCTGCCGGCGCTACGAAGCGATGAGTTGCTGGCCCCGCAGGGCGGCGAGGATCTCGATCGGCGCCTTCGCGCGGTTGAACGTGTAGAAGTGCAGCCCGGGAACGCCGGACTCGAGCAGCTCCGCACACTGCGCGATGCAGTGCCGCACCCCGAGGGCCCGTATCCCCTCGTCGTCTGAAGTCTCATCGATCGCAGCCTGCAAACGCGCCGGCAACGTGGCGCCGGACATCGCCAGCATCACACCCAACGACCGGCGGCTGGGGACCGGCATCATGCCGGGAACGATCGGCACCTTGATACCCGCCCCACGAGCGCGGCTGACGAGGTCGAAATAGAAGCGGTTGTCGAAGAACAGCTGGGTGATCAGAAAATCCGCCCCCGACTCGACCTTCAGCTTCATATAGCGAAGCTCATGCTCCAGGTCGGGGCTCTCCGGATGCTTCTCGGCGCTGCAGGCGCCGCCGATGCCAAATCGATAGCCGCTTCCCCGAACCAGAGTGATCAGGTCGCTGGCGTGCCTGAGTCGCGCATCCGCCGGCACAAACGGCTCACCCGGAGCAGGCGGGTCGCCGCGCAGAGCCAGCACGTTGGCAACGCCCTCGCGCTCCATCCAGTTGAGGATCTGCCGCGTGCGATCGGCCGTGTTGGCGCACGTGAGGTGCGCCATCGCTTCGATGTGGTACTGCCGCTTGATCCGGGTTACCAGCTCCAGCGTCTTTTCGCCGGTGCGAACGCGATAGGTCACGGATACCCAGTCCGGCGCGTGCCCCGCGAGCGCCGCGATCGTGCGCTCGAGAACGTCGACCTCGCTTTCGTCACGCGGCGCCATGAACTCGAACGAGATGGTGGGACGACCCCGCTGGAGGAGATCCGCGATTCGCATCAGTCTGGGAACTCTATCAATCCCAACACCAGGGAAGGTGAGCAGCGGCGCTTGCCCGGCCGGCAGGCCGGGTCGGCATACCGACTGGGGTCCCCTCCGGGGAGCGTGAGAGGGAACCGTAGGTTCCCTCTCATATTTCCTACCTCAGAACGCGGGCGTCTCCGACGCGGCGCGTCACGTGCTGCGCGTCGAGGTGCTCGAGCAGCGCAAGCACCGGCTTCCGGCTCGCGGACATGCGGTCACGCAGCTGCGCAACCGTGACCGAGCCCTCGCCGGCGATGATCTGCTTGACCAGCTCGACGGCTGCGTCGAAGCCCTTCCTGCTGAACGCAACATCGTCGCTGACCCTCACGATCTCGCCTTGCTGGGCGAGCGCGCGCACGATCTCGGCGGTGGCGCCGGTCTTCTGCATCGCTTCCGTCAGCGAGGGGGGCGCAAGGCGATGCTCGTCGAGAAGCTGCACGAGGCCGGCGTCTTCCACCGCGACCGAGTGGCCTGGCGCCGCGAGCGACCCGTTTCTCTCGACCAGCGTGCCGTCATCGACGAGCCCTTTTACCACCGCCGGAAACGCGGCCGCGGAAACGCCGATCCTGTTGCGCAGCTCTTCGCGCGCCATCCCGGACCGGAGCGGATAGGTCGCGTGGTATGCCTCCAGCTCGCTCGCTGCACGCTTCGACACTGACTTCCACGCCTCGTCGCTGAAGATCCAGTCGCCCAGCCTCCGCGCGCGCAATCCGGTCAGGTCGGCGCTGGGGGCGACACTTGCCTTCAGCAGACCGGCGACCGTCACCCCACGCGGATACTTGCGCAGCTCTTCCTCGAGGACGTTTCCGGCAGCCCGGCGATCCAGCGAGTCGCGCACAGCGGAGTCGTGGCGTGGATGCTTGCGGGGCGCGACGTCAACGAATGCCCCTCCCGCGACCGTCTGCGAGGGGCTCGCGACGCGCAGGACGAACCGGTCGTGCGCGGCCGCCGCGATGGGACGCTCGAGATACAGCTGCACCCAACCCTCGGCGCCCGGCTCGATCGCGTCGCCGTCGAGAACTATCAGGCGCGCCGGCACCTCTGCGGTTCCGCTGTGCAGCAGCACCTGCGCTCCGTGGCGCAGCGGATGGGGCGCCGAAGCGAGCACTCGGACCTTCGCGTCGATTCGTCGCGCAGGCTGAACCGATCGCGGAGCCGCGAGAACGTCTCCTCGCGCCAGGTCGTTCTTCTCGACCCCGGTCAGGTTGGCCGCCACCCGGTTGCCTGGCCCGACGCTGTCGACCTTCTCGTTGTGCCGCTGAAGCCCGCGGATCCGGACGGTCCGGCCTGCGGGCGCGACCTCCATCTCGTCGCCGACGGCGATGACGCCGTCGACGAGCGTCCCCGTCACGACCGTGCCAAATCCGCTCATCGTGAACACGCGGTCGACCGGAAGCCGGGGCCGGCCGGCATCATTGCGCGGCGGGGCGCCGGCGAGAACCTCGTCCAGCTTCGCGACGAGCTCCGCGAGGCCGTCGCCGGTCACGGCCGAGACCGGCACGATCGGCCAGCCTTCCACCGCCTTGCCCACCTCTTCCTTGACGAGGGCCAGCCATTCGGCGTCGACCAGGTCCGATTTGGTCACGACGACGATCCCCCGCGGAACCTCGAGCAGCTGGATCACGTCCAGGTGCTCGCGCGTCTGTGGCATCACACCCTCGTCCGCGGCCACGATGAGCAGGACGACGTCCAGCCCATGCGCGCCCGCGAGCATGTTGCGCATGAACCGGGCGTGACCCGGGACGTCGACGATGCCGATCTCTTTGCCGCTCGGCAGCGTCATATGCGCGAATCCAAGGTCGATCGTCATACCGCGGCGTTTCTCTTCGGCCAGACGGTCGGGGTCGATGCCCGTCAGCGCGGTGATGAGGGTTGACTTGCCGTGGTCGATGTGACCCGCGGTCCCGACGACAAAGCTCATTTGCTTACGGTTCTGGCCGCCACCTCGATGCAGTCGACCAGGGTCTCGTCCTCCCCTTTCAGGACGGTGCGCGGATCGACGCAGCACCGATCGTTCTCGATGCGGGCGATCACCGGTGGATCGCCGCTCCGCAACGCCGTCAACAGGCGCGAGGCGGGGCCCTTGATCGCGAGCAGGACCGACGGAATCGGGTGCTCGGGCAGCGAGCCGCCTCCGACCGCTGACGAGCCTTCTACCAGGGTCGTCTCGACTCCGCGGTCCGCCAGCTTGACCGACCAGAACCCAACCCGCCGGCGCAGCTCGTCCGAAGGGGCGTTCAGCATCTGATCGACGGGGATCATGTCGCCGTGGCCGGTCAGCCGCTGCCGCAGCGTCGCCTCGAGCGCGGCCAGAGTCAGCTTGTCGATGCGCACCGCGCGCGCCAGCGGATGCCGCGACATCTTCTTGATCGCCTCGACGCCGCGCTCGCCGCGACCAAGCACGATCCCGGCCTGCGGGCCGCCAAGCAGCTTGTCGCCGGAGAAGGTGACGACGTCGCAGTGCTCGAGAGATTCGGAGATCGTCGGCTCGTCGCCGATCGGCTCGGCGGCGCCGCTTCCAAGGTCGTCGACGAGGAGAACGCCGTGCGACCGCGCGATCGTCGCCAGCTCGCCGAGGCTCGCCGTCTCGGTGAAACCGGTTACGCGGTAGTTCGACGTGTGCACCCGCAGCAGGGCTCCCGTCTTTGGGGTGACCGCCTGCTCGTAATCCGCGGCGCGGGTCCGGTTGGTCGTGCCCACCTCCACCATTCGCGCGCCTGAAAGCCGCATCACGTCGGGCATCCGGAACGACCCGCCGATCTCGACCAGCTGCCCGCGCGACACGATCACCTCTTTACCTCGGGTCAGCGCGGTGAGCGCGAGGAGCACCGCCGCGGCGTTGTTGTTCACCACCAGCGCCGCATCACAGGAAAAAAGCGATGCGAGCAATCCCGAGACCAGCGAGGCGCGCTCCCCGCGCTTGCCCGATTCGATGTCCAGCTCCAGGTTGCTGTAGCCCGCCGCCACCGCCAGCGCCTCGACCGCCGCCCTGGACAGCGGCGCCCGGCCGAGGTTGGTATGCAGGACGACCCCGGTGGCGTTGATGACACGCCGCAACCGAGGTGCTGCCAGCCGGCGCAGGCGATCTGACACAGCGGCCTCTCGTGTCGCGCCGTCCGCCTTCCCACCGCGCTCCGCCGCGAGCTGCTCCCGGATCGACTCCACGACGCGCTCGCGGCCGTACGCGGTTACGAGCTGCGCGTAAGCCGGCTCGTTGAGCAGCCTCCCTACAGCAGGCAGGGAAACAGGAACGCCAGGTTCGGAATCCTGTAGTCGACGCATGCGTTCAATGAGATTAGGCTCGCAGGCTCGAAGAAGGGCGACATCACGATCGAAAGCAGGCTGATTCCGAAGAGGAACTGGAACACGATGACGGCGATGACGGATCCGACCCAGATCTCTCTCTGCCGCACGCTGACGTTGTAGAAGAAGC
>DATKFA010000254.1:0-7422 GCA_035511715.1 Candidatus Acidiferrum sp.
GGACCCGGAAAGGTCGCACCGGCGCCCGTCAGGGATCCGGACCCTACGTCAACCGGCGAAGGCGACGCCGATCCAGTGCCGTTGGTTCCGCCACATGCCGCGGCAAGCATGGCGGCAGCCCCTGTTACGAGCAACAACCGCCCGAGCGATGAAAGTTGAAGCATCTATCCCCTCCTGATTGGCTCCACTGTCGTTACAAGCCACGGTAAGAGAGGGTGGTTTAAGCGCGGGTTATTCGCCGGCTAAAGATCGGTGCTCCGGGCTCGCTCATATACTCGCGCCGAGGCCTGACACTCTGATCTGGGATCGACGGCGCCGCGGCGACGACCCCTCCGAACCCATCCCGCCGCGCCACGATTCGTTCGGGGAGGTGCTCGAGGGCGCGCCCATCATGGCGCTGCTGCTCGACGCCGACGGCCGCGTGCTGCGCGGCAACAAAGCTGCGCGCGAATTCTTCGACATCGATGCCGCTCGACTGCCGGCGAGCCTGGTCGAGGTCACGCTCGAATCGCGACTGTTCGAGATCGTCGCGGCGCGCGAGGTTCGCGGCGAGGCCAGCCTCGTCCATCACCGGCGAACTGTGCAGACCCTTCTCGTCCCCGGCCCCGAGACATTTCAGAACATTCTGTTTCTGGTCGACATCACGGAGCTGCGCAGGCTCGCCACCGTGCGGCAGGAGTTCGTCGCCAACCTCGTCCACGAGCTGAAAACGCCGATCACATCGCTGCGCCTCACCGCCGAGAGCTTGCTCGGCGATCCACAGCCGAAGGACCGGCGCCGGTTTGCGGAGCGCCTGGTTCGCGAGGCGGACCTGATGAGCAAGATCATCGACAACCTGCGCCAGCTCGGCGATATAGAGACCGGCCTTATGGCGGCCGACATCTCGACGTTCGACCTGTCGCAGCTCGTCGACGACAGCATCGCCCGCCTGAGCCTCGACCGTCCGGTCAACGCGGCCATCGCCGAGGGCCTCGTCATCGAGACCGACCGGGCCAAGCTCGTCCAGGCGCTGGACAACCTGCTCGACAACGCCGCGAAGTTCTCGCCGCCCGGAACCGCGATTGACGTCGAAGCCCGAGTCGCGGGCGACGAGCTCGTGATCAGCGTGCGCGACCGCGGCCCTGGCATCTCACCCGAGCACTGGAGCCGGGTCTTCGAGCGCTTTTACAAGGTCGACCGCGCCCGGCCCCGCGAGGCGGGCGGCTTTGGCCTGGGGCTGGCCATAACCAAGCACCTGGTACACGTCCTGGGCGGCCGCATCTGGACCGAGGCGGCGCGTGACGGCGGCCAGGTGTTCAGCATCGGGCTGCCGCGCCAAGTCTTAACGACCACATAAATTCGTGTTAATCCGGCGCTGCCTATCCTGAAACCGGGGAATGGCAGACGTGAGGCCGTACGTCCAGGCGCCGGCTCAGCCGGGCAGGCCGGAACTGCGTGCTTTGCAAGGAGCGGGCATGGCCAAGCTCAAGGTCGATGACCTGTCGTTCTACTACGGCAAGTTCAAGGCCCTGAACGGGGTCACCTTCGACATACCGGAGAGGCGGATCACGGCGATCATCGGCCCGTCCGGCTGCGGCAAGAGCACACTGCTGCGGGTCTTCAACCGGATGTACGACCTGGTGCCCAACTCGCGCGCGGCCGGCGAGGTCGTTCTGGACGGCGAGAACGTCGTCACCACGCGCCGCCTCCTCGAGCTCCGGCAGAAGGTCGGGATGGTGTTTCAGCGCCCGAGCCCGTTCCCGATGTCCATCCGGGACAACATCGCGTTCGCGCCACGCCTGCTCGGCTGGAAGGCATCCCGGATCAGGCAGGCGGTCGCCGAGAGCCTGGAGCGGGCCGCGCTTCTCGATGAGGTGAAGGACAGGCTCGACGATCCGGCCACCTCGCTCTCCGGCGGCCAGCAGCAGCGCCTGGCGATTGCCAGATGCATCGCGGTCAGCCCCGAGGTGATCCTGATGGACGAGCCCTGCTCGGCCCTGGACCCGGTGGCGACGCTGAAGATCGAGGACCTGATGGCCACGCTCACGCGTGATTTCACGATCGTGATCGTCACCCACAACATGCAGCAGGCGGCGCGGGTCTCCGACTTCACCGCCTTCATGCTCATGAACCCTGAGGGCCGCTACGGCGAGCTCATCGAGTTCGCGTCGACCGCCGACCTCTTCAACCAACCTCAGGACCAGCGGACTGAGGCCTACATCACAGGAAGGTTCGGCTAAGGCATATGCCACGACTCACATTTGAAAGAGAGCTCGCGAGCCTCCGCGAGTCGCTTGTCCGGATGGGGACGCTGGTCGAGTCGCAGATCGAGGCCGCGCTCGACGCCCTTCGCCGGCGCGACGGCGGGTCGGCTGAGAAGGTGCGCACGCAGGACCAGTACCTCAACGAGCTGTTCCGCCAGATCCGCGAGCAGGTCTTCATGGTCATCTCGACGCAGCAGCCGGTGGCGCGCGACCTGCGCTACCTGATGGGTCTGCAGTGGATCGCGACCGAGCTCGAGCGCATGGGCGACTACGCCGTTCGCATCGCGCGCATGACCGGCACGCTGGTCGTGCTGCCCGACCGGCCGCTGCGCGCGGAGTTCGGGCTGATGGGCGAGCTTGCCATCGGGCAAGTGCACGACATCCTCGAAGCGCTCATCGACCAGAACGAGCCGCGAGCCCGCGAAGTCGCGGGGCGCGACAACGAGATCGACCGGCTCTATCACCGGGTCTTCGAGGACCTGGTCAAGGAGATGGGCAACGGCCACGCCGACACCGACGACGCGCTGCGCGACGTCACGCTTCTGCTCGTCGCCCACAACCTGGAGCGAATCTCCGACCGCGTGACCAACGTCGCCGAGGACATCGTCTTCCTCGAGTCCGGACAGGTAGTGGAGCTGGGATGACCCGCGCCGGCACCAACGGCAGCGCGGGCCGGGTCCTTGTCGTGGAGGACGACGAGGGCATTCGCGAGATGCTGAAGTACAACCTCGTCAGCGCGGGCTTTTCGGTGCACGAGGCGAGCGACGGCGCGTCCGGACTGCGCACGGCGCGCACCGCGCGGCCCGACCTGATCCTGCTCGACCTGATGCTCCCCGGCATGAGCGGATTCGATTTCTGTCGCGCGCTGCGCAAGTCGAGTCGGGTGCCGATCATCATGATCACGGCCAAGGACGCCGAGGTCGACAAGATCGTCGGCCTCGAGCTCGGCGCCGACGACTACATCACCAAGCCTTTCTCCGTGCGCGAGGTGCTCGCCCGAGTCAACGCCGTGATGCGCAGGGCGTCGCCCGACGCGAACGAGCCGAAGGCTGTTCCCGAGCGCGACGTCCTCGGGGAGTTCACGATCGACCGTGCGGCCCGGCGGGTCGTCATGAACGACCGCGACGTCAAGCTGACCCAGCGCGAGTTCGACCTGCTGTCCTACCTGCTCGCCCACCCCGGTCGGGTGCACACGCGCGACACGCTGCTCGAGAACGTGTGGGGTCATGAGTTCTCGGGCGACCGCAAGACCGTGGATGTTCACGTGCGGTGGTTGCGCGAGAAGTTCGCCGACGTGGCGCCGTTCGAGATCGTGACCGTCCGCGGTATCGGCTACCGCCTCGACCGGCAGCAGGCAGGCGCTGCCTGAGTCGATGGCGACCGCAGTCCCGACCGCCCCGGCCCTGCCCGTAACCCACAAGCCGTTCGACGGTTTCAGGGCGGTGATCGGCGTGATCGCCAGCGTGGTTCCGGCCGCGCTGGTGCTCATCACGCTGACGCTTCTGCAGCAGGCCAGGCCCGCGATCCAGCAGTTCGGTCTCCATTTCGTGGTGGCAACGACCTGGAACCCTGTCACCGACGAGTTCGGCGCCCTGCCCGGGATATTCGGGACGGTCGCGACGTCGTTCATGGCGCTGGCGCTGGCGCTCCCGGTCGGTGTAGCCGTCGCGCTGATCCTGGTCGAGCCGGGGCAGACCCGGATCCGCGGTGTGATCGGCATCGGCATCGAGCTGCTGGCGGCGATCCCCAGCGTCGTCTATGGAATCTGGGCCCTCTACGTGCTTGCACCCTGGGCATACGAGCACATCGAGGTCCCCGTTTCAGGGCGTCTGAGCAACGTCGGTTTGCTCAGCGACCCCGCGCCGCGTGGACTCTTCAGCGCCGCCCTCGTGCTCGCGGTGATGATCCTCCCAACGCTCACCGCCATCTCGCGCGACGTCATCCGCGCCGTGCCGCGCGGCCTGAAGGAAAACGCGATCGCCCTTGGCGCGACATGGTGGGAGACGACGTGGAAGGTCATCCTTCCCTCCGCCCGCGCCGGCATCTTCGGAGCAACGATCCTCGCGCTGGGCCGCGCCCTGGGCGAGACCATCGCGGTGACGATGGTGATCGGCAACGCCTACGTCATCCCACACTCGATCTTCTCGCCCGCGTACACGCTGTCCGCGATCATCGCCAACGAGTTTTCCGAAGCCACCGGACCGATTTACCCTGCGGCGCTGATCGAGCTGGGCTTGATCCTCATCCTGGTCACGCTCGTCGTCAACATCTTCGCCCTGGTCCTCGTTCACTCCACCTCGCGTGAGGCGAGCCTGGCCGCATGAACCGCAACGAGCGACGCCGCTTCATGAGCCGCGGATGGATGGCGCTCATGTATTTGCTCACGGTTCTCGCCCTCATCCCGCTGGCGCTCGTGCTCTGGTTCACGATCGACAAGGGCCTGCCGTCGGTGGTCCACCCGCAGTTCTTCTTCAACGCGGAGCTTCCGCCGTGCGAGCCGAAATGCCCGGCGGTGTCGAACGCCGGCGTCGGCCACGCCATCGTGGGCACTGGGATCATGGTCGGTCTCGCCTCACTGATGGCGATCCCCATCGGCATCCTCGCGGGGGTGTACCTCGCCGAATACAGCATCACGCGCTGGTCGGCGTGGGTCCGGCTTGGGTGCGACGTGCTAGTGGGTACGCCGTCGATCGCGATCGGGCTCTTCGTCTACGCGTTCCTGGTGGTGCCTTTCCATCACTTCTCCGGCTTCTCCGGTGCGGTGGCGCTGGCAATCCTGATGCTGCCGATCGTGGCGCGAACGACCGAGGGCGCGGTGTCTCTGATCCCCAACGGCCTGCGCGAATCGGGCCTGGCACTCGGCCTGGCGCGTTGGCGAGTATCGCTGCAGCTGATCCTCCCGGCCGCGGCGCCGGGAGTCATCACCGGCGCGCTTCTCGCGGTGGCGCGCGCCGGCGGCGAGACCGCGCCCCTGCTCTTCACCGCATTCGGGCAGCACATCCTCGTCTTCAACCCCAACCAGGCGATGCAGGCACTGCCCCTCACCGTGTTCCGGTACGCGCTGCTTCCTTACAAGTCTCTGCAGGCACAGGCGTGGGGCGCTGCTCTGGTGCTCATCGTCCTCGTGCTCGCGGTGAACCTGGTCAGCCGCTGGGTGCTTCGCCGCCAGCTCGCGCTCGCGAGGTCGCTCTAGTCCTCCGATGTCGCGGGTCCTCTTCGTGTGTCTGCACAACGCGGGACGATCGCAGATGAGCCAGGTGCTCTTCGAACGCATCGCGGGCTCGCACCACGACGCGCGGTCGGCCGGCACGGAGCCCGCCGACCGAATCCACCCCAACGTCGTGGCCGTGATGCGCGAGGAGGGCATCGACCTCAACGCTCGAGTCCCGCAGCGGCTCACGGACGAGCTCGGGCGTTGGGCCGACGTCGTCATCACGATGGGATGCGGCGACGCATGCCCGGTGATTCCCGGCCAGACCTACATCGATTGGGAGCTTCGCGATCCGACAGACCTGCCGATCGAAGACGTCAGAGCGATCCGCGATGACATCAAGTCGCGCGTCGCGATGCTGGTCAAGGATCTCGACCATGCGGCGATTCGCAGTTAAACTCACAACCACGTGACCGCCGCGCAGGGATCCCGCCTCACCAGACGTATCAGCTGACGAAGGAGCAACGGTGGCAACAAGAATCCTCGAAATAGCGGAAGTGAACGTGATCAGAGCGGCGGGTGGCGTGGTGGTCCGCAGGTCGAGGTCGGGCGAGACCGAGATCGCAGTCGTCCACCGGCCCGAGTACGACGACTGGACGCTTCCCAAAGGCAAGGTCGAGCCCGACGAGTCACCCGAGGACTGCGCGCTGCGCGAGGTGCGTGAAGAGACAGGACTGCGCTGCGAGCTCGGGCGGCCGCTCGGCTGCACCGCGTACGTGGATCGGCGCGGCCGCGACAAGGTCGCGTGCTACTGGGCCATGGAGGTGCGCGGCGGACGCTTCCGGCCAGGCATCGAGGTCGACAGGCTGCTCTGGCTTCCGGTCCCGGATGCGGTCAAGCGCCTGACGTACGGCCGCGACAAGACGCTGCTGCTGCAGCAGGACCTCTAGATGTCCTCCCCATGCGGAGCATGGGGAGGTGGCGCGAAGCGCCGGAGGGGCTCGGTAAGCTTGAGCCCGTGCAAGTCCTGACGCACACCGACCCTCTCGTCGTCGCGGGTGTGGAGCTGCGTTCGCGCCTCTTCGTCGGCACCGGCAAGTACAGGTCCGATGAGGAGATGCTGGCTGCTCTCGAAGCCTCGAAATGCGAGCTGGTCACGGTCGCGCTGCGCCGGCTCGACCTCGACGACCCCAAGAAAAAGACGATCCTCGACGTCGTCGACTGGAAGCGCTATCGCATCCTGCCCAACACCGCAGGGTGCCGCACCGCGGACGAGGCGATCCGCATCGCGCGCCTGGCGCGTTCGATGGGACTTTCGGATTGGGTCAAGCTCGAGGTGATCCCCGATCCGCGCTACCTCTTCCCCGACCCGGAGGAGACCCTGAAAGCCGCGCGAGTGCTCGTCGGCGAAGGCTTCAAGGTGCTGCCCTACATCAACGCGGACCCCGTGCTCGCGCGCAAGCTCGAGGAGATCGGCACGGTGACGGTGATGCCGCTGGGTTCGCCGATCGGCTCAGGGCAGGGCCTCCAGACGCTCGAACAGATTCGGATCATCGTGGAGGGGGCTCGCGTCCCGGTCGTCGTCGACGCGGGCATAGGCGCGGCCTCGGACGCGGCGCTGGCGATGGAGACTGGGGCGGATGCGGTGCTCGTCAACACCGCGATCGCGCTGGCGAGCGACCCGGTGCTGATGGCCGAGTCGATCCGGCTGGGCGTAGACGGCGGCCGCAAGGCGTACCTGGCCGGGCGCATTCCGCGGCGATTGGACGCGAGCCCGAGCTCACCGACCGAGGGCGTGTCGCGCCCGAGCTAGTAGCGCCAGTGGCGATGGCGATCGTCCCCAACGCCGGCGCCGGGCTGCGCGCCGCATCAAGAGCGACCATCCTTCAGCTCCGCGCTCCGCACCTGACAAGCGCGCAGGTCGAGGCGGAAGCAACGATTCTCATCGGTGCGTCACCGGTCCCGGTGCTCATCAGCTCGCGGGTCGACCTCGCGGTCGCGTGCGATGCGGCGGGCGTCCACCTGCCT
>DATKFA010000255.1:0-14990 GCA_035511715.1 Candidatus Acidiferrum sp.
AGTCGGCCGGCGCCTGCTCCCCGTCGGCCCCGCCGACGATTACGCGCACTCGCTGCACGGCGTTGTTCTGGACGCCCTCGAAGTTCCAGCGCTGGTCGAGCGGCTGCACGTTTCCCGCCGTGTCGCTCGCGCGCACGCAGAGCTCGTATTCGCCCGGCTCGGTCGCGTCCCAGGTGCACCGCCATCCGCGCCACGCGTACGGCGAGATCTCATCTTCGAGCTCGGCCCGCGACCACGTCGCACCCCGGTCGCAGCTGAGCTCGACCGCGGCGATCGCGCCCATGCCTGACCATGCTCGGCCCACGATCGATTGCCGGGAGGGCTCGACGAACCGCGTGCGCGACATGAAGTCAGGGACGCCTGGCGGCACCATCAACGCCCGCGGCAGCATGCGAGTGACCGGCGCTCCGCGATCGCCCTCGACGGTGCGGAAGTGATACGCGGTCGCCTGCTGGTAACCGTCGAACGCGCGGTCGAGCACCGTGATCGAGCGCAGCCATTTGACGTGCGTCATCCCGTACCAGCCGGGTACGACCAGACGAAGCGGGAAACCGTGCTGCGGGGGAAGCGGCTGTCCGTTGATCGCGTAAGCCAGAAGAACCTCGTCGTGAGAAGCGTCCGCGATCGACAGGCTTCGCTCGTAGAGCTGGTCGACGCCGCCCTGGACGCCCCTGTCGAGACCGGTGAACACGACGTCTACAGCTCCATCCCGTAATCCGGCATCCTCGAGCAGGGCGGCGAGCGACGTGCCAGTCCACTCGGCGGTGCCGACCGCTTCCCCCAGCCAGGGCTGGCTCAGTGGTCGGGGAGAGGTGCGCGCGCGGCCGTTGCCCGCGCACTCGAGCGTCACCGCGAGTGTTTTCGCCGGCCGCGCTTTGAGGTCGTCGAGGCTGAGCCGCAGAGTCTTGCGCACGTGACCGCCGACCACCAGCTCGTAAGCCGCGGCGTCGACCTGCGGAATGTCGAAATGGATGAGTAGGTAGTGAAGGCCGATCGGAGTGATCGGATAACGCAGCGCCTCGAGCGGCATCGAGTGATTTCGCACCGCGAGCTGGAGCTCGTCGAGCGTGATGTCGGGCGTCTCCATAAGGGTGCCCGCCGGCCTCGACTTCATGACCTTCCCCACCGCGACCGGGCTAGTCTAGAAGCCATGCAGGAGCGAAGTGAGGAGCAGATCATCAGCCGCCTGCTAGAGCTGGAAAACGATGAGCAGGCAGAGCGGCGCGTGCGGCTCAGAGGTGAGAGATACCTTTCGCTGCTGCACGATCCCGACGACGGCCGGAGCTACATCTTCCGCCATGGCACCGACGAAACCGAGGGCGCGGAGAACCCTGCGGACGCCGAGTTCTACGAATACTCGACCGCCGACGTCGCTCAGCGCGCGTACGAGCAGATGGTCGAGGAATGGCGACTCGCAGGCCAGGTCGTGGACGAGGACTCGACCGACGACCTCGGTGATTTCGAGAGCAGCGGCGCCGAGATCCGGGACCTGTACGCCGACGTCGACGAGGACGAGCTGACGCAGGACCCCGTGATCAGCGAGGAAGAAGAGCCCTAGAGCTCAGCAATCTCCCAGCAACCTCCCAGGCGGCATCAATCGCGCCGGCCGAAGATCGACATGGTGAGCCGAAGAATCTGGATCCCAGCTGCCGCCGTATTCGCCCTCATGCTGCTGGGCGGCGCGGGTGCCTACGCCTACTTCTTCTCGGGGCTGCGCAGCACGCCGCCGCCCCTGGCCCTCGCGACGCCGAGCGCCTCGGCCGGCGCCACCGCATCCGCAGGCGCGCCCGCGACCGCCGGCACTACCACTTGGTCCATCGCCTCCGGCTCGCTGGTCGGCTACCGCGTCAACGAGCAGTTCGCCGGACAGAGCTCGACCCACCAGGCTGTCGCACGCACGAGCGATGTGACCGGCAAGGTGGTCATCGCGCAGTCGGGCACGACATACGAGATGACCTCGGCGACGATAACCGTGCAGCTTGCGAACCTCGCCAGCGTCGACTCGGTCGCGGGCTACAACGTCACCAACCGCGACCGCGTCGTGCAGCAGTCGCTCGACGTACGGTCTTCTCCCAGCGCGACCTTCGCCGCGCAGTCGGTCGCCCTGCCGGCGGGCGCGGACAGCGGTCAGGCCGTCACCGTCTCGGTGCCAGGGCAGCTGACGGTCCACGGGGTCACCAAGGCGGTGACGGCCACGATCCAGCTGCGCGTCACCGGAAACACCGCGCAGATCGCGGGCACGATCGCCACCAACATGACCGACTTCGGCGTGTCACCGCCGACGATCGGGTTCACGACCGTTCAGCCGGCGGTGACGATCGAGTTCTCGCTGAACCTGACGCAGGCCTAGCTCTCGAGGACCTCGAGAAGCCTCGGACTGAACGGCCGCAGCCGAAGTAATCGCTTCTAGACGGCGGTCATCAACCTCGTGTTGGTTTTTGCGAGGTGGCGGGCGGGGTCCGGGTCGAGGGCCTTACGCCCCGGCGAAGAGTAGTAGTCCTCATTGGCCTGGTCCCACGATTTCGGACCGTTGTAGCTGATGATCCAGATGAACTGGTCGGTGCCGTCTACAGTCCAGCCACCGAGCACTTCGAACCCGTGGCTCTCGCGCAGCGGCACGATCTTCGACCGCCACTCGCTGACCCACTCCTGCATCTCTCCAGGTTTGACGGTGTATTCGCGTATCTGCAACATCGCGAAGTGCTTCCTTCCCCTTCAGCCGGCGCCGAACCGTCTAGGTGCGGGTCCGAATGCCGAGCTCGTCGATGTGCTGGAGGAGGTCTTCCGGATCCTCGTAGACACGATACGCGCCGGCCGTTTCGAGCTCCTCTCGCCCGTACCCGCCGGAGAGGACGCCGATCCCCAGGGCGTGCGCTCGCTGCGCGGCCAGCTGATCCCACACGCTGTCGCCGACGACAAAGCTTTCCCCGATCTGCTTCCCGAGCTCATCCGCCGCGGCAATGAAAAGGTCGGGGTTGGGCTTGGCGAACTCGACCCGGTCGCGCGTGATCACCGGCACGCCATCCGGGACCCGCAGCAGGGTGAGGGATGTCTGTGCGGTCGCCTCGCTGCTGCTCGTGGCGATCGCCCAAGGCACGCCGGCACGCGTGAGAAGGTCGAGCAGGTCCTGCGCCCCCGGGAGCGGCCGCACCTCCCCGATGCGCCTCGCGTACCCCCTCTCGTGGAGCGCGCGCAGGTTGTCGGCTTGTTCTGAGGTGAGCTCGCGACCGGTCTCGCGCACCAGCGCTCGCAGAAAGAGACCGCCGCTCATTCCGATGCGCCGGTGGATGCGCCAGACCGACAGCGGGATGCCCTCGGACTCGAGAGCTTCCTTCCACGCGAGCACGTGCTGATAGACGCTGTCGATGAGGGTGCCGTCGAGGTCGAAGAGGACCGCGGGACGGTCCGTGTGCAAGCCGCGCACGGGGTAACTGTAGACTCGACCCCGCGGTGACTCCGAGCTTCCGGCTCGGTCGATTGTTCGGCATCGAGATCGGCTTCAACTGGAGCCTGGTCTTCATCTTCGCCCTGGTGACCTGGACCCTGGCGACGAACTTCCTCCCGGTCGCCGCACCAGGCTACGCCCCGCTCCTCTACTGGTTCACCGCCGCCGTCGGCGCCGTCCTTTTCTATGTGTGCCTGCTCGCACACGAGCTCTCGCATTCGCTCGTCGCCCGCAGCCACGGCGTGAAGGTGACGGGCATCACGCTGTGGCTCTTCGGCGGCGTCTCCCAGCTCGAGGGCGAGCCGAGCAGCGCGCGGTCGGAGGCGCTGATCGCCGGGGTCGGACCTCTGACGAGCCTCGGGGTCGCGGCCGTCGCGTTCGGCCTTGCGCTCGCAACCCAGGGCAACACCCTCGTGTCCGACCTGCTCTCGTACCTCGCCTACGTCAACGTGGCGCTCGGGCTGTTCAACCTCGTGCCTGCGTTTCCCCTCGACGGCGGCCGGCTGCTCAGCTCGTTTCTGTGGTGGCGCTCGGGCAGCCGCCAGCAGGGCGTGCACAACGCGGTGCGCGTCGGCCGAGTGTTCGCGTTCCTGATGATCGGCGCAGGCGCCCTCGAGCTCTTCTTCGGCGCCGTGGTCAACGGCATCTGGATCGCGTTCCTCGGTTGGTTCCTGCTCTCAGCGGCCTCGGCGGAGGAGGCCGGCACCAACGTCCGCACCCTGCTTCGGTCGGTGCCTGTGTCGGCGGCGATGACCTCGCCGGTGGTGACGCTCCCCGACTGGGTGACGGTCGAGCAGTTTCTCGAGTCCATAGCGCCGAATCACAACTTCACGACCTACCCGATCCACGACCAGTCCGGAAAGCTGACGGGGGTCGTGAGGCTGGCGGACCTTGTGCGCCTGCCGGCGTCGGAACGCGCGACCAGGCACCTGATCGATGTCGCGCGCCCGATCACCGACGTGCCCGTGACCAACCCGCGCGAGGACCTCTCCGCGCTCATCCAGAGAATCGGCGCCGGGATCAACCAACGGGTGCTCGTGTTCGACAACGGCGCGCTCGTCGGGATCCTCTCGCCCGCGGATGTAGCGCGGATCATGACCGTCAGGCAGGCGGCGGCGACCAGGCCGAGCTAGTCTCGGCGGACGGCCTTCTCGATCTCGTCGCTGAGGTCGCGAAACGTCTCCGCCACCGCCATGCCGAATGAGCGCGCCGTCTGTTTGGTCTTGTCGCGCACCTCAGGATCGCGGGTCGCGTTCTCGAGGGATTTGAAGACCGTCTCCGCGGCCTGCCTCAGCTGCTCGAGCGACTGGTTTATCGCCTTGGTGTCCGCGGTGTCGTTCGCGCTGCGATAGTGCCGCTTCAGCTCGCCCGCCAGTCCCTGGATGTCCGTTTCGAAACGATCCCAGGCCTTGTTCGCACCCATGCCTACATGATGACGGTGCTGATGCTGCGGCGCGGGGCGGACTCCGACTCCTTGATCGCGGCGGCGATGCGCTGCAGCGCGACGGCGTAGGCCGCGAGCCGCAGCGAGACGTCCTTCTCTTTGGCGAGCGTGGTCACCGCGTCGAACGCGCGCCGCATGATCACCGCCAGTCGCGCCTCGACCTCCTCCAACAGCCACCGCTCCGAGTGCAGGTCCTGCACCCATTCGAAGTAGCTCACGACCACGCCGCCCGCGTTGGCGAGGATGTCCGGGAGGAGCTGGGCGCCGCGGCGCGCGAGCACCGCGTCGGCCTCGGGCGTCGTCGGTCCGTTGGCAAGCTCGACGATCCATCGGGCGTGGACGCGTTCCGCGTTCTCGGCCGTGATCTGGCCTTCGAGCGCAGCCGGAATCAGGATGTCGACCTGCTCGTAGAGCGGCGAGTCGGCGCGCTTCCTTTCGAACTGCGTCAGGTCACAGAAGTGCCCGCCCTTGTCCTTGAAGGCCAGCAGCTCGGCCACCGGCAATCCGTCCTTCGACACCAGTGAAGCGGTCGAGTCGGACGCCGACACGATGATCGCGCCAGCCTCCACCAGCAGAAGCGCCGCGTTGGCGCCGGCGTTGCCGAAGCCCTGGATGGCGACGCGTTTGCCGCGCATCTCTTCGTGCGCGGCGTTCATCGCAGCCTCGAGGACGTCGAATCCGCCACGCGCGGTCGCCTTGTCGCGGCCAAGCGATCCTCCATGCTCGACGGTCTTGCCCGTCACGACCGCGGGATCGGCGAGACCGGAGAGCCGCGCATACTCGTCGGCCAGCCAGTCCATGATCCGCGAGTCGGTGTTGACGTCGGGAGCCGGGATGTCGACCAGGGGGCCGATGAAACGCCAGATCCGCTCCGTGTAGGAGCGGGTCAGCAGCTCCAGCTCGCGCAGCGAAAGCTCGTGCGGGTCGACTGTGATGCCGCCCTTGCCGCCGCCCATCGGGATGTTGACGACCGCGGTCTTGATGCTCATCCATCCCGCGAGCGCCTTGACCTCGTCGAGCGAAACGTTGGGGTGATAGCGGATGCCGCCCTTGTAGGGACCCCGCGCTGAGCTGTGCTGCACGCGATACCCCGTCAGCAGCTCGCGCCGCCCATCGTCGCGCAGGAGCGGGATCGTCACCTGATGCACGCGCTCAGGGCGCTTGATCCTCTCGAGCAGCGACGGGTCGATTATCTCGGCCACCGCCGACGCAGCGTCGACCGTGGCGCAGAACAACGCGTAGGCGCCGTCTTCGCCCATTCGAGCCCTCCTCTTCGCGGAAAAGACTGTCCCCACATCATGCGCCGGTGACCGTCGGACGATGCGTCTTTTTCGCCCCCAGGTCCCTACCACCGGGGTCGGTCGGGAATAGTCACTCCAACTTTGGAGTTGCTATATTTACTAGTGACTCTAAAATTGAAGGAGGTGGCGAAATGAACTCGATTGGCGCTCGGAGGTGGTGGGCGCTGGCGGCGCTGACCCTGGGGGTCCTCGCCGTCGGCCTCGATGTGACGGTGCTGAGCGTGGCTCTGCCGACGCTGGCCGGCGTGCTCAAGGCGTCGGAGTCGGACCTGCAGTGGTTCTCCTCCGGCTACGCGCTTGTGCTCGCCGCCGGGATGCTGCCGGCCGGCGTGCTCGGTGACCGGTTCGGGCGCAAGAAGATCCTGATCGGCGCGCTCGTGCTCTTTGGCGCAGGTTCGGTCGCGTGCGCCTACGCGGTCAACCCTGGCCAGTTTCTCGCCGGACGCCTTCTCCTGGGCGCGGCCGGCGCGGCCGTGGTGGTGATGGCCCTGTCGGTCATGACCGTCCTCTTCAACGAGGAGGAGCGCCCGCGTGCAGTCGGCATCTGGGCCGCGGCCAATTTTGTCGCGCTGCCCATCGGACCGATCTTCGGCGGGTGGCTGCTGACCAACTTCTGGTGGGGATGGATCTTTCTGATGAACGTTCCTGTCGCGCTGGTCGGGCTGATTGCCGTGCTCGCGTTGGTGCCCGAGTCGCGCGCGCCTGAGCGCCCGGCCCTCGACCCGCTCGGCATGCTGCTGGCAAGCGGCGGCCTCGCGGCCGTGACCTATGGCTTGATCGAGCTCGGCCGCAACGGCTGGACCGACCCGCGGTCCCTCGCCGTCCTCGGGGCCGGCGTCCTCGTCGTGGTGGGGTTCTTCCTGTGGGAGCGCTACCTGACGGCTCGCCCGGGCGGCCGGCCGCTCATCGACCTCACGCTGTTCGAGTCGCGCGGATTCACGTGGGGCGTCATCCTCGCGGCGCTCGGGGGCATGGCGCTGATCGGGATGATCTTCACGCTGCCGCAGTACTCGCAGGGCGTGCTGGGCCTCGACCCTGAAGGCTCTGGCGTGAGGCTGCTGCCGATCATCGCCGGGCTCATCGCGGGGGCTGTCCCCGCCGACCGGGTCGCGAAGCGCGTTGGCGCGAGGTACACCGTTGCGGTCGGATTCTTGATCACCGCCGTGGGCCTCCTCATCGGCTCCCGGACCGCGCTCGATTCCAGCACCGCTTTTGTGTTCGCCTGGATGGCGATCGTTGGATTCGGCATGGGCGCCGGCTTCGCGACCGCCGCGGCGGCGGCGCTCAAGGAGGTGCCGAGCGCCCAGAGCGGAGTCGCGTCGGCGCTGCTCCAGGCGATGCAGAAGGTCGGCGCGCCGTTCGGGTCCGCCATCCTGGGCAGCGTGCTCGTGACCGTGTACCAGTCGAATCTCAACCTCAGCGGGCTGCCCACGGCGCTTGCCGCGACGGTGAAGCTCAGCGTCTTCGCGGGCGACGCGGTGGCGGGCAAGCTCCACTCCCCCACTCTGCTTGAATCCGTTCGGTATGCGTTTGTCCAGGGAATGGACGCCGCGCTGCTGCTGTCCGCGGGAATCGCCGCGGTCGCCGCTGTGCTCGCGTTGATCTTCCTGCCCGGCCGCAGCGGCGTCGAGGCGAGTGAGCAGGCCGACGTAGAGAAGGTGGCGTGACGTCGGGATTACGGGAGCGCAAGAAGCTCCGTACACGGGCCTCGATCCAGAAGGAGGCGATGCGCCTCTTTCTGGAGAAGGGCTACGAAGAGACGACCATCGAGGACATCGCGGAAGCGGTCGAGATCTCGCCGAGCACCTTCTTCAACTACTTCCCGAGCAAGGAAGCCGTCGTTTTCCAGGATGACCTCGACCCGCTGATCCTCGAGGCCTTCGACGCGCAGCCCACCACCGTCAACCCGATCCGGCGCTTGCGCAACGCGATGCGAGCGGTGTTCGAGAACCTGACGCCCGACCAGGAGAGGCTGGTGCGTGAACGGACGCGGCTGTTTCTCTCCACCCCCGAGCTACGAGGCGCGATGCTGGGGCAGTTCGCCGACCTGGTGGATCAGGTCGCTGAGCTCCTCGCGAGCCGCGCCGGCAAGAAGGCCACCGACTTCGCGGTCCGCAACATGGCGGGCGCGGTCCTCGGCGTCCTCCTGGCTTCGATGCTGATGATCACGGAGGATCCGAAGGCCGACATGGTCAAGCTCTCCGACAGCGCGCTTGCCCACCTGGAGGCCGGACTCCCCCTCGACTGGAAGGGCTGAGCTGGCCGCCGAATCCGCCGGCCTTCTGCTCCATCGCGTGCGCGACGGCAAGCTCGAGGTGCTGCTCATCCATCCGGGAGGACCGTTCTGGGCGAAGCGCAACGAGGGCGCGTGGTCGATCCCCAAGGGAGAGATCGAGCCAGGCGAGACGGTGCTCGACGTGGCGCGCCGGGAGTTCGAGGAAGAGCTCGGCACGCCTCCGCCTGACGGAGAGCTCACATCGCTGGGCACGGTCCGCCAGGCCGGCGGCAAGGTCGTCCACGCGTGGACCGCGCGCGGTGATCTCGACGTCGCGCGTGTCAAGAGCGTCACGTTCTCGATGGAGTGGCCGCCTCGCTCGGGCCGCATGCAGGAATTTCCTGAGGTCGATCGCGCCGCCTGGTTCGACCTCGACGAGGCGCGACGCATGATCCTCCCGTCGCAACTCCCCCTCCTCGAGCGGCTCGCGGCACACGAATAACTGGGCGCCGAACTCGGTTTTCCGATACGTATCGAGACGGCTGCATCGAGAGGCAAGGTAGGTGACGACATGGGCGCGATACGAATCGAGGCCGACGGAAGGAGCGAGATGTCCAGGGTCTACAGGTGGCTGACCAGCCATCGCGGCCAGGTGGTGCCGCTGGACGCGGACACGACGCTGACGCTGGGCGTGCCGATCTCCGGCGCGCGCGCCGTGATCATCGCGGCGGTGCTGAACAACGGCGTGGGTGGGGTGCTGCGCGCGCTGGCCAACCTCACCGGTCCGCCGATCCGATTCGTCTTCGACATCCGGGCGCGGGCCGGGCTGGACGCAGGCGAGGTGCGCGCGATCGGGGAAGAGGCGCTGGACGCAATCTCGCGGCAGATCGCCGAGGAAGACGCAATAAGCCAGGTCGCATAGCCCTCCCAGCGCGTTGCCTCAAGGTATGGCAATGAGCCGGGCGACCATTGAGCGGGTCGAGCTGAAGCCGACGCCTCTCGAGCGCTACCGGCCTCTTCTCGGCGAGGGCGCGTTTGCGACGTTCCGGGCCGCGCTCGACGAGTTTGCAACGGCGACGCGCGGGAGGGTGGTGTGGAACGTCAACTCGACTGGACGCGGCGGCGGCGTCGCGGAGCTGCTGGGCTCGCTGATCCCCTACGACATGGCGGCCGGCGTGGACGAGCGCTGGGTCGTCATCGAGGGCTCACCTGATTTCTTCGCGGTCACCAAGAAGATCCATACGCTTCTGCATGGAGTCGCGCCCGACGGAAGCGAGCTCACTGCCGACGACCACCGAGTCTACTCAGAGACGCTCGACCCCAACGCGTCGGCGCTGCTGGAGGTGATAGGCCCCGGCGACGTGGCGCTGCTCCACGACCCCCAGACAGCCGGCCTGATTCCGGCGCTGACCGAACGCGGAATCAAGGTCGTGTGGCGCTGCCACATCGGCGTCGACGAGCCCAACGCGATCGTGCGCGGAGCCTGGCGCTTTCTCAGCCCGTACCTGAGCACCGCCTCGGCGCTCGTGTTCTCGCGTGATGCCTACGTGTGGGAAGGATGCGACAGGTCGCGGGTGCGCATCATCGCGCCGTGCATCGATCCCTTTACCAGCAAGAACCGCGACCTCGGCGAGGACGAGCTGCGCGCCGTCCTCGACCGGTCGCGCGTCATCGAAGCGGTGCCTGCCTCCGCTCGATTCGTGCTGCAGGTGTCACGCTGGGATCGCCTCAAGGACCCGGTCGGTGTGCTGCGCATGTTTGCCCATCACGTGGCGCCGTTCGCAGATGCATGGCTCGTTCTCGCCGGCCCGCAGGTGACCTCGGTCGATGATGACCCCGAGGAGCCTGAGGTCCTGGCGGAGGTTCAGGCGGCGATGGAGGCCTTCGACGCGAAGGTCCGCGACCGAATCGTCATCTCACAGATTCCGATGGGCGACCTCGTGGAGAACGCGCTGATCGTCAATGCGCTCCAGCGTCGGGCCTCTGTCGTCGTCCAGAAGAGCGTCGCGGAGGGGTTCGGGCTGACGGTCTCCGAAGCGATGTGGAAGTCGCGACCGGTGGTGGCAAGCCGCGTGGGCGGGCTCGAAGACCAGATCGAGAACGGCAAGAGCGGCCTGCTGATCGACGACCCGGAAGATCTGCCGGCCTTCGGCGCCGCCGTCGTCGCACTGCTTGCAGATCCTGAGGATGCGGCGGAGCTCGGGCGTCAGGCGAGGGAGCGCGTCATCCGCGAGTTTCTCGCGCCGCGACACCTGATGCAGCAGGCGGAGCTCATCTCCAGCCTCCTCTAGGATTCGGCTTCGGTGGCGATCACATTCCTCCGCCAGGACGAACTGCCCGCCGATGTCATCTCGCGTGACTTCGTCGGAGAGCGATTCGGCGGCGTGGGGGCGTGCGTGATCTTTGTCGATGCACCACCGGGGGAAGGGCCCAGGCTGCACCGGCATCCGTACGTCGAGCTGCTCATCGTCATCGAAGGGACGGCGATGTTCCGCGACGGACGCGGCGAACGCCAGGTCGGCGCCGGCGAGATGGCCGTGGTCGACGCCGATCAGCCCCACGCGTTCACCAATTGCGGCGACGGCACGCTCCGCCAGATCGACGTGCACCTCAGCCCACGGTTCATCACCGAATGGCTCGAATAGACCTGCACGACCCAGGCGTCGATGTCGCCCGCAAACGCGCGGAGGAGGCTGGTGAGGCCGGCCGCGAGCCGGCCCGCGTTGGCGCGGGCGCCGTCCGTTTCGGCACCGCGAGCTGGACCGACCCCACGATGACCGTGCCCGGCGTCTTTTACCCGAAGGGACTCAGCACCGCGGAGGAGCGGCTGCGCTACTACGCCAGCCAGTTCCCGATGGTCGAGGTCGACGCGACGTACTACGCGCTGCCCAGCAAGCGGACGAGCGAGAGCTGGGTCGAGCGCACGCCCGCCGATTTCGTGTTCGACATCAAGGCTCACGCATTGATGACCGGCCAGCCGACAGAGGTCGCGCGCCTGCCGAAGTCGATCAAAGAAGAGCTGCCGTCCACGCTGACCGAGAAGAAGCGCATCTACCGCAAGGACATGCCGACCGAGTTGCTCGACGCGGTGTACGGGCAGTTCCGCGAGGCGCTCGAGCCGCTGATCGACGCCAGGAAGCTGGGCGCGATCTTCGTCCAGTTCCCGAAGTGGGTTTTTCCCTCCAACGAGGCACGCGAGCTGATCCTCGAGACGCGCCAGCGCCTCGAGCTGCCGATCGCGGTCGAGTTTCGGCACGGCAGCTGGTTCAACGAGAAGAACGCGGAACGCACGATCCGTTTTCTCCAGGACAACAAGGTCCCTTACGTCGCGGTCGACGAGCCACAGGGATTCAAGAGCTCGGTGCCGCCGGTGATCTTTCCGACCAACGACGAGCTCGCGGTGCTTCGCTTCCACGGACGCAACAAGGACAACTGGGAGAAGAAGGACATACCTCCGTCAGAGCGGTTCCGCTACCTGTACGACGAGGACGAGCTCGCCGACTGGACGCCGAAGATCGCGGCCATTGCGAAGCAGGCGAAGCAGACTCATGTGGTCTACAACAACTGCTACTCGAACTACGGGACGACGAACGCGCGCGAGGCCGCCCGGCTGCTCGCGGAGATGCAGGCCTAGAGGCCTGACCGAAAACCCTCGGCGAGAGATTCGGCGATCCAGGTGGCCCAGATCCGGGTGAAGCGACGAGCAGCGGAGCGAGCGCATCCGTTGATGCGTGAGCGAGCAGCGCAGGAGCTGAGCCCGGAGATGGGTCGCATGGGCGCCGAAGATCCGTCGAGGGCTTTCGGGCGGGCCTCCTTTGACTGCTAGTCCATGTAACGGGAGCACCAGGCTTCCAGGGCAGCGCCGTCACGCCAGGCCGTGGCGACCCGCTCCTTCGCCCTCGCCGTCGCGATCCACGGCCCCACCGGCCAGCGCTTCCAGTAGATCAGGCGCTTGTGCCGGAGCAGGTCCCCGCGCGGGTGATCCTGCGGGTGCGGCGGCGGCACGCGCTTGAGCTCCTGCCCGGATACGTCGTAACCCTTCTTCCGCAGGTCCTCGACGATGGCCACGAGCGCGTTGCCCGAGCGGTCGTTCGCGACAGATGCGCGGAGCTTCTTCAGCTGCGCATCCTCGACCATGTAGCGACCACCGGCGGCGACAAGTCCCTCCGCATCGAGGGCGACGTAGCCCCCGCGCTCGACGTCCGCGTAGATGTTGAGCTTGTACGGCGACTTGTCGGCGCTGAACCTGATGTCGCGGTGCGGCCGCGAGACGCGATGCGGCGGGCCGAACTCTTCCTCGAGGTCGGCGAGAAGCGCCAGCATCGGCGCCTTGACCTCTAGCTCGTACTGCTTCCGGTGTGCTTCGAAGTAAGGCTTGTTGTTGTTGGCGCGCAGCCCGAGGAAGAAGCCCGTGAAGTCGCCCTTCCAGCCCGAGAACGTTCCCGCAGCCACCAGCACACATTAATAAGGAATAACCGTCTTGAGCTAAGGACCGGTGGGCCGCCGCCGGGCGACCCACCGCGAATGACGATTCTCTAGGTGACGACGATGCCTTCCTGGCTGCCGCCATCGGGCACGGCCGCGACCTGGATCGGGGTGAGCGCGCCGCCGGCCCCGATGCGGAACACGTGGACGGTGCTCGACAGACCGCTCTGCACGTAGAGGGTCTGCCCGCCCGCCGCCGAGTCGGTGGCGCCGGGGATGCTGGACGCCGCGATCGGATTGACGAGGACGACGGTCCCATCGGCCAGGACCTGGAACTGGCTGACGTTCCCGCTGGCTGTGTTGGGGGTGTAGAGGTAACCGCCGGCCGGTGTGATCCAGCACAGCGCCGCCTGGGTGTCGCTGACCGGAGCGCTGACCGGCGTGATCGTGTTGTCCTCGTTGACGGTGAGGGTTTGCAGCGAGCTCGTGCCGGCGAAATCGAGGACGATGCGGCCGGCCGAGTCGAAGACCCAAGCGAACGGCACGGGAGCGGCGGCGTTCTTTGTGGGCGCCGCGGACAGCCTCCCGCTCGGGTTCACCGAGAACACGTCGACGGTGTTGTTCGTCTTGGTCGTCACGATCAGGTGCTCGCCGTCCGGAGTGAAACCGACCTGCGCGGGCGAGGCGAGGAAGAACGGCGGACTCCCGTTCGGCAGCCCAAGGCTGCGCGTGGAGCCCTCGATCGGGTGAAGCTTTCCGCCGGCGAGCCGGAAGCCGGAGACGGAACCCTGTCCGCCCGCGTTCAGCACGTAGACGAGGTCGCCGTGCGTCGCGATGCTCGCCGGGAACAGGCCGCCGGAGTCCACTACCTGCGAGAGCGCGAGCTGGTCGCCGTTGACCGCGAACGCCGAGACCGTGTTGCTGCCGGGATTCACCGCCAGCAGCAGCCCGTCATCGAGCCGCAGCGAGCCCTGCGTCGCGATCGGGTCCGAGCCCGCACCGAGCTCGCGACCGCCCAGGCCGCCGGTCGGATAGCTCTGCAGAAACGTGAGCGTTCCGTCGCCGTTGCGGTGATACGCGTCGATCGAGTTGCCCGAGGGGTCGTTGGTCTGGACGAAGAGCGCGCCGCCCCCTGAATCTGATGCCTGCACCGGCGCCGCGGCGGCCAGCGCGGTCGCCGCCATCGCCGCCAGCACGACAAGTAACCGAATCGGACCCTTCATACACGCCTCCTTGCGCGAAATGCCGTTTCGCGGTCGACCCTGTCGAAGGCGTGTTGCCGGACCGTGACGCAGCGTCACAGGCCCGACACAAAGCGACGGTGGTCTACGCCGCGGGCAGGCTGAACCAGAAGCGCGTGAGCCGTCCGTCCGAGTCCGCGCCGACGCGACCCCCGGACGCCTCTACCAGCTGCTTGACGATCGCGAGCCCGATACCCGCGCCCCCTCGCGCGGCATCGCGCGACTTCTCCACCCGATAGAACCGCTCGAAAACGTGCGGCAGATCCGCGTTCGGGATTCCGTCGCCTGTGTTCGAGACCGCGACCAGCACCCGCGAGCGTTGGCCCCACGCACGGATGGCGGCGCTCCCACCCTGGGGCGTGTACCTCGAAGCGTTCTGCAGGAGGTTGGCCAGGACCTGCGCCAGGCCGTCCGGCTCGGTGCGCGCGACGAGGCCGTCGGGCAGCGCCATGTCCACCTCGATCGCCTTCGCCTCGAACGCCGGCCGCGCGACCTCGTACGCCGAGCGGATCGCCTTCGCCACGTCGACGTCCTGGCGTCGCACCGCATCTTCAGCGCGCTGGTTGACCGCAAGCGCCTCCAGCGAGCGGGAAAGACGAACCAGCCGCTGGGCCTCTTCGTGCAGGGACCGGAACTGCTCCGGGGTCGGCGCGATGACCCCGTCCCGCAGCGCCTCGAGGTAGCCCTGCAGGTTGGTGAGCGGCGTGCGGAGCTCGTGGGCCGCGTTGGCGATGAAGTCGGCGCGCTGCTGTTCCTGCTCCGCCAGGCTCTGCGCCATGCGGTTGAACGAATCCGCAAGGGACGCGAGCTCGTTGGGTCCGCTGCCGGGAACGCGCGTCGTGTAGTCGCCGCCGGCGATGCGCTCCGCCGCTCGCGCCATCTGACGCAGCGGTCGCGAGAGCCATGCCGCGAGCACGAC